>NZ_JAAVTY010000070.1:0-7965 GCF_018642185.1 Candidatus Rhabdochlamydia sp. W815
CCGATTCAATCGCATAGAAAAATATAGGATTAACGACAAGTTTCAAGTCGTTGACTTAAATCCCATTAAGTTAGCCGTTTGAATTAGCACTACTATATACTTAATCAACGTTTCGTTCTCAAACCCCTATACATACTTCTTATTATCATCCAAGTATGCATAAAGCATGTTTTGCTCTACCTAAAACCATGCAAGAAACCTTGAATTCCCTACAAAATATTACAGCTCCTTAATTTGCCATTTTTGAGCAAGCAATCCTTCTACAATTTTTCTGGCCAATGCTTGATACACCACTGGAGCACTATCATCATGAGCTCCTTCTACAGAATCGAGTTGTCCCAGGGAAAAATCAATCATCCGTTGTGGGCTTTGAAAAGGAAGGACCACTGCTACATCTCTAAGAGAATCGGAATTAATGCAATCAAAATCAGCATTTGCTTTTACTCGGAAAGGGCCTATTATTACACACTTTGTCTCTTTATCAATAAGTTGCACTTCTGCTGTAATCAACCTACGGTTCTCTACGCTAACAATATTTTTTCTTAAAGTTTGAGTGGCAAGATTTCGATCATATCGGTATCCAATAGGCTCATCTTTATCAGAAATAATGGTGATATGTAATAAATAAGAAGAGTCATAACAATAATTAAACCCATCGCAGGTACAGATCTCGCGTATAAGAGCCTGATTTAACTGACCTTGTATATCTCCTTTAATATAAGGAACACAGACTAAGATCTGATCGTCAGAACCTATTTCAAATTGATATCTACATCCTAAGCACAAAACTAAAAGGAAATAGAGTTTATGCATGGTTCTCTTCTTGTGCATTTAGATGTAACTCAGCCATCTTTTTTTCTGCTTTTTTTGCTATAACAGTGGCTGGATAAGTTGTTAAAATACGCTTATAGTACAAATAGGCAGCAGTGGGCTGGTTTTTACGATGATAGAAAAGAGCAATCTCATAAAGATCTTTAGCATATACCTCTTGCATATCCAAAAGCATATCCTCTATCTCATGAACAGCTTCATCACTTGGAAAGCTAGCAGAGATTCTATGCAGATTAATGGTAGCTAGTTCTAAAAAATCTTGATTTGCATATTCTTTTTGAGATTGGATAAGATAGACGCGTCCAATTTCTACATAACTTCTAATAGCTAAAAAATGCTTAGGGAACTGCTGTATTAAATTTTGATAAGTTTCAATACTTTCTTTATAATCTTTTCCTCTAAAGAGCAACTCTGCTTTCGCAAATAGAGATTGGGCTGTAAGTTCATGATTAGGAAGAGTAGAGATTAGCTCTTCATAAATATCTAAAGCTTCTTGTCTTGCTGGTATCCACTTTAATCCGAGTATAGTTTTTTTTGTGCCTGTGCGATATTTTTCTGCTATTTTAAACTTATACATAAAAGCTTCTTCAAAGAATTTAGGAGTCATTTGTTTCTTTAAATAACTAGAAAAATAATGATTAGCTTTTTCATATTCTTCTAATTCAAAATAGCTAACAGCTAAATAAAAAAGCACATCTTGTGCAAAGACCGTTGTAGGATACTCTTCAAGAAGTAGGAAAGCTTGTTCTATGACTTTATTCCATTTTTTATTTTGATAACTTTCCAAAACTAAACTATAACACTCCTGAACGGAAGAGGCTTCTCTTTGATGCTGCTCAAAACGAGGGTTTTCTCGAGCGTGTAATGATGATAATAAAAAAATAGGAAAAAACAGGTAATATATTTTTTTCATGAATATTCCATAAATTTTGAAATTTTAGATCTAAACCTTAATCTATGATAAGGTTACAAAGCAATTGCTTTATTCCCAGTGCATTTGATCAATACTGCTGATAGAGCGAATTTTATTTTCTAAATCCAAGCATTGTTCTACGCCCCAATTTTGCTCTATTAACAACACCCCTAGATGTTTGCTCTCTTTTGTAAATAAAATTTCAACGGGGCTCTGACCGGAATGCGAGCGAAAAGCGGTTTTAAGCAACAGGATATGGCTTAAATGAGCTCGATTGGATTCAATAAAAATTTTTAATTTTCTCATGATTTTTTGTTTCTTTTCTACAGCAGAATTCTTATTTTTTTCTCGAAATTTTACAGGTTTAAATTGCTTTGCCTGAGTATAAGCTAGATCACAGGCTTGAATCATTGCTTCATCTACACGTGTTAAATCATCTAGCCAGCGACACTGCAAACGAATTTGCCCTTCTGTGGTTTCTTTGTGAACAATTGCATATAATAACTGATTTTCTACCATAAGAGAAGCTTTTTGCTCATAAAGATCTGACCAAATGGGCAATTCAAAACGCTCTTCATTATCACTAATTTTAAGAATGGCAAATTTACGTTGATTTTTGGCAGAAACCTTAATAGCAACCCCTTCTATAATGCAGGTAATTCGACAAGGGCCGTCTTTAAAATCTGCCAATTCAACTAAAGAAACACAGGAAAGTTTTTTTAATAAAGTACGATATTCATCTAAAGGATGTTCATGTAGATAAACACCTAAAAGTTCGTATTCTCTTCGCAGAATAGCTTGTCGTGGCAGTTCTTGGACTTCTTGAGGCACTTGTGTGCGCTCAAGAGAAGAATCATCCAGAAGATCAAAAAGACTCATAATGCCTTTTGCCGCTTCTTTTTGTCCTTTGGAAGCAGCATTAAACATAGGATCAACACTGGCTAGCAAGGCAGCTCTACTGAATTTCGTAAAATCAAAGCAACCAGCTTCAACTAAACTCTCCATTACCTTTTTGCCCACCTTACTTGTATCAATACGCTGAATAAAATCGAATAAAGATTTGTAATTACCTTTTAATCTCTCTTTTAAAATAACATCGACAACTCCTTCTCCTACCCCCTTAATAGCTCCCATGGCAAAGCGAATCCCTTTTTTCGTAGCTAAAAATTGCTTACCCGATTCATTAATATCGGGTGGCAAAATAGCAATGTCCATCTTTTGTGATTCTCGTATGTGCTTAGTCACTTTAGAAAGATCATCGCAATCAGATGTCATAAGAGCTGCCATCCATTCACCAGGATAATTTGCTTTGAGATATGCTGTTACATAACTTAAATAACCATAGGCAGCTGCATGAGATTTGTTAAAACCATAAGAGGCAAATTTTTCAATTTTATCAAAAACCCGCATAGCAATCTCCTCGCTTAAGTTGTTTTTGATTGCTCCTAAACGAAATTTTTCCCGTTGGTTAAACATCTCCTCTTTATCTTTTTTTCCCATTGCACGCCTTAAGACATCTCCTTCTCCTAAAGAGTATCCAGCAAGACGACTTGCAATTTGCATAACCTGCTCTTGATAAACCATGATCCCGTAGGTTTCAGAAAGAATATCTTCCATCCAAAGATGATCTATTTCTATGCTCTCTTTGCCGTGTTTACGATTAATAAAAGAGGGAATCATCTCCATAGGTCCTGGGCGATATAACGCGCCCACTGCTATAATCTCTTCAAATTTATCGATATGTAATTGGCGTGCTAAATCTTGCATGCCCGCTGATTCTAATTGAAATATTCCCGTCGTCTTGCCTTGATTGAGCAATGCAAAAGTTTTTTCATTCTCTAAATTTAAGTTAACCCAATCAATTTCTTTTTGTTCTTTTTGCTTAATTGCATCGACAGCGTGTTGAATAGAGGTCAAGGTCTTTAACCCAAGAAAATCGATTTTAAGCATACCTACTTGCTCAACTGGCTTCATGGAAAATTGCGTAATTGCCATATCAGAATCCTTAGCACTACATAAGGGAATTCTTTGCATAAGAGGGTCTGCGCTAATAATGATTCCAGCAGCATGTACCCCTGTGTTACGCACAGACCCTTCTAGGGTTTTAGCAATATCGATGAGTTGTTTGATTTCTTTATCTTCTTGATAAATCCTGCGAAGCTCAGGGTCTATTTCTAAAGCCTTGCTTAGAGTCATATTTAGATCTTCAGGAATTAACTTAGCAATCTCATTGACTCTAGCAAGAGGAACACTTAAAACCCTTCCAACGTCTTTAATAGCCATTTTAGCTTTCATTGTGCCAAAAGTGATGATTTGTGCTACTTTGTCCTTACCGTATTTACCAACTGTGTAGTCGATTACCTCAGATCGTCTATCCATGCAAATATCTACATCAATATCAGGATAAGAAACTCGCTCTGGATTTATAAATCTTTCAAAGAACAAATCAAATCTTAGAGGTTCGATATCGGTAACTTCAATCAAATACAAAATAATCGATCCTGCTCCAGAACCTCTTCCTGGACCTACTGGAATATATTTTTTCTTTGCCCAAGAAATAAAGTCCCAAACAATTAAAAGATAATCAGCCATCCCTTTAGATAGAATAATATTTAATTCATATTCTAAACGCTCTTTAACAACCTCTAGGGGATCACGTCCTGGATATTTTTCAGAAACCTTGGCTAGACTTGAATTCGTATATCTTTTTACAATCCCTTCCTCACACAATTGACGCAAAAATGCCGCTACGCCCTCTTGTCTTATCTCCTCTGTATAAGAAGAGTCTTCTAATTGAGGAGGGGTAAAAACAGGGTAATATTTAGCTTTAAAATCAAAAGAGAAATTGCATTTATCAGCGATTTTGTACGTCTCTTCTATAGCAGAAGGGATATCAGCGAAAAGAGAACACATAAGATCGGAACTTTTAAAATACAACTCATGTGTGTAGTTTACTTGTCTCTTTGGATTTTTCACTCGTTGCTTAAGGCTACCAAATGAATCTTTTTCCCAGATTTCACAAGGTTCCCCTGATTGCACATTCATTAAGATCTCATGTGCATTCCAATCATTGCGATGAATATAATGAATATTATTGGTAGCAACCAAAGGAATCTGCATTTCAGAAGAAAGAGCGATCAATTTCTGATTGACTGTATTTTGTTTATTTATGCTATCCAAATATAATTGATGAAGCCAACCCTCTTTTTCAAAACCATCAGAGCGAATGTCTTCCTCCTGCATTTGATGACGTTGCAATTCAAAATAATAGTCGGAACCAAATATTTGCTGAAACCAAGCAATTTCCTGGCGGGTTTTCTCTTCATCTTTTTGTATAATATAATGGCCTAAAATCCCATTGAAAGGACCTGAGAGACAAATCAGGCCCTTAGCACATTCTGCCAACAGATCTCGATCTATTCTAGGAGTATAGTAAAACCCTTCTAGATGAGCTAGAGAACTCAATTTGCAAAGGTTTTGATATCCTTGGCTATCTTTAGCTAATAAGATAATAGGGAAACCGTGAGGCAAGCCTGGATACCGTTTTTTATCAAAACGAGACTCAGGAGCTACATAAAGCTCACAGCCAATAATGGGTTTGATATTTTCTTTTATGCATGCTTTAAAGAACTCAACAGTACCATACATATTGTTTTGATCGGTCAAAGCTAAGGCCGTCATTTTATGTTCAGCAGCTTTTGCTACTAAACTTTCTATAGAAGCTGTTGCATTTAAAATAGAGTATTGAGAATGCGTATGAAGAGAATTCCAATTCATCTTAAAATTTTGTAAGCCAACACAAGTTGGCTTAAACTCCTTTTAGGGCTATTTTTCAGTAGCTTGTACAGCTGGACGGGGAGTGCTTTTCATGCCCCATAAAGGAGCTAGCAAAATACCAGCAATTACACCACAAGAACCTAATACAACAAAAAAGCCCTGCCAGCCCCAAATTTCAACTACTTTGGTAATTGGATAACCTGCTGCAGCTGCTCCTAAATATGCCCACCAACCAGCAAATCCTGTTGCAGTCCCTGCAGCTTTTTTATGAGATAATTCAGCAGCGGACATTCCAATTAACATTTGCGGACCAAAAATTAAAAATCCAATGGTAAACATCAATCCATAATCCAAAAAGAGCATACCATGAGGAACCCAATACAAGCCTACAATCGCTAGAACCACCGCTAAGCTAAATAATACATTGATGGGTCCACGACGCCCTTGAAAAACTTTATCAGAAGCCCAACCAGCAAATAAACTACCAAAAATTCCCCCAGCTTCAAACCAAAACACACTACCGCTTGCGCTAAGCATGGAGTAGCCTTTTGCTTTCATCAGAAAAAGCGCGCCAAAATCATTGACAGCTTGGCGAATTACATAAACAAAAAAATAAGAAATGGCAAGCACCCAAATATATTTATTGTTCAGCACATATTTAAGTAAAATTTCCTTAGAAGAGAATTCCCTTTCTTCTTGATGTTTTGCAGATGGATAATCATTTTTATACTTTTCAATAGCTGGTAATCCTAAAGACTGAGGAGTATCTCTTAAACGATTAATTAAAAATAAACCGATTCCAATACAGGTAAGGCCGGGTACATACATTGCATAGCGCCAGCCCCACTTTTGTGCACAAAAGGCAGCAATAAGAGGAATAATAGCTCCTCCTACGCTATGTGAAGTATTCCACAAGCCCCACCAAGTTCCCCTCTCTTTTTGGGAATACCAGTGTGTGAGCAAGCGGGCACAAGGAGGCCAACCCCAACCTTGAAACCAACCATTGCACCCCCAAAGCAGAGCAAATAGCCACACGCATGAGGAAAGACCAAATAACACATTAAATACACCGGTTAAAATCAAACCGATGGCCATAAAAAATCTAGGATTGGAGCGATCAGCAAGAACCCCGCTCAAGAACTTACTAATCCCATAGGTAATAGACAAAACACTAGTTAAAATACCCAAATCGCTAATTTGCAAGCCTAATTGTTGCATCATAGCAGGCATAGCAAATGTAAGACTTTTACGGGTAAAATAGTAAAATATATAACCTATGTACATTCCATAAAAAATACGAAAACGCCAATACTTATAACGTTCTTTAACTTCATTGGGATCTTGAATTTCAGGAGCATAAGGAGCTGGTCTTAGAATGTTAAGTACGCTCATATACAACTTTCTCCTATTAAAGTTTATAAAACAAAAAGCGTCTTAAGAAAATGAATTAATATTTTTTCTAGACTTCTTTTCTTGATTTATTTTTTTATATTCCTCATTAAAAGAAAAAGCTTAGTATATGCTTTTCTTTAAAGGTTTGTTATGAGTATTCCACCCAGTAATTCAGAACCCTATAAAAAAATCATTGTGAATCGCGTTGAGCAAAACAAAAAGTCAAATAATTCGTTTAGTCAATTCCCCACAGATTTAATATATCCTAATCCAGCTTCCATACTTGTTTGCTTTTTTAAAAAGTTTACCATGCACTTCTCTTTTAAAAACAAGATATCCACCGCAGCTTTAAAGCAAGATCTCTTAGAATTAAAACAACTCTTTATTTCACTTTCTATAGAAGATCTTAGTCATCAATTAGAGTTCATACAAAAACTTTCGCTATTATGGCATAAAATCATCAAAGATTGCAACCCTATCTCTCTTTCCCTATCAAAAGGCTCTGATTTTTTAAAAAAAATAGCAGACCTTATTCAAATAATTAATCACTTTCCCGCCAATGAAGACCATTCTTTAGGTTATTATCTCCAAGAACATGTGGGTGAGAAGTGGGTCCCTTTTCCTTTTATGGAGCTTTTACAAGAATTGCATATAGATTATCAAAAAACACAAGATAAGAGTTACTTAGCAGACTGGATTAAAATTTTATCTTCAATCATAGATAAATTGCTTTCAAACGCTCCTTGAGGAGCGTTCTCTAATTGCACACAAAGGGGAATATAAATTTTCTTAATTCTTTATTAAGATCTCCAAGCCGATATTTCTAACGAGCAGTTTTGAGATTTGAAAAAATCTCGTTTATATTGGAGAGTTTAACCTAATCCGTTTAAGGAGCAACCCCTTTTTTGTGTGCAATTATGGGATGTATACTCGTTCACATTCAAATTAAGAGTTTGAATATACTAGTGCCGATTCAAACGGCTAGCTTAATGGGATTTAAGTCAACGACTTGAAACTTGTCGTTTATCCTACATTTCAAAATATCTGTTATT
>NZ_JAAVTY010000071.1:0-7861 GCF_018642185.1 Candidatus Rhabdochlamydia sp. W815
CTTGAGATACATTTCCTAGCGTTTTTGCTAATTTTAAAAGGCCTAGTTTATTTTTTATCACTTTTCTCTCTATTGCTATATTCATAAATTACCACTTTGCTATTTGCTCATGCAACTACGGCATCACGCCGCAGTTGCATAAGCTGTTTTTCTTTGCTATTTACCAATAAGTGTCAATTTAAGTCTTGTCTATTACATTTGCGATTTAATCTTATCGCAGGGATTCACAATTTAGAGTTGCTTTGAGGAATTTCGAAAGAAGTCTAATACATAGGGTTTTATGCCAACTAAATAGCTTGATTTTTTTTAAAAATCTTTATTTTTATTCTTAAAAAAATTACATATAAATTAAAGGAAGGTATAAATGAAAAAAATATTGGTTCAAATTATAATTTTACTAAATACTTTTATTTATGCTACTGAAACAAGAGATGTACCGGTTTTGATTTTAGGAGGAGGACCGGCTGGTTTAACAGCTGCTATTTATTGTGGACGCTCTGGGATTAAACCGGTTGTCATTACAGGAGATAGCATAGGGGGTATGATTACGCAATCCCCTAGAGTAGAAAACTGGCCAGGCAGGGATGTGATTTCAGGAATTGAACTAGGTAAAGACCTTGAAAATCAGGCGCGTCTAAATGGAGCCGAGCTGCTTAGAGAGGAAGTAATTGATGTAGTACTTTCGCACGATCTTTTTCAAAAAGCCCATCAAATAACAACTCGTTCTTTAATTACTCAGGAGGAAGTGATATACTATACGTCTATTTTGGTAGTCGCTTTAGGAGCAACCCCTAATAAATTGCACGTTCCTGGAGAACAGAGCTATTGGTCTAAGGGAGTATATAGTTGTGCAGTATGTGATGGGGGATTTTACAAGGACAAAACCGTAGCAGTGGTAGGAGGGGGGGATGGAGCTTTAACAGAAGCACAGTATCTTGCTAACCTTGCTAAAAAAGTTTATATCATAGTACGCGGAAGAGTTTTTCGTACTGTAGAAAAACAAAGAGAGAAACAAGTTGTGTCTCTGCCAAATATAGAAGTTCTCTATCAAACTATAGTAAAAGAGATAAAAGGGGAAAAAGATCGGGTAAGCTATCTTATTTTATCCAATCAAAAACACAAAAAAAGTTATCATCTGCCAGTAGATGCTTTATTTTTAGCTATTGGATCTGTGCCAAACACAGAGTTATTTGCCAGTCAATTAGAGCTAGATTCAGGATATATTCGGTTGAAGGAACACCAAAAAACCTCTATTAAGGGAGTATATGCTGCAGGAGAGGTAGCAGATCCTGAATTTAAACAGGCAGTTTGCGCAGCAGCAGATGGCGCTAAAGCAGCTATGCAATTACAAAAAGAGATCAATAAACCATGTAAGCCTTGCGAGCTTCTGCAAAATAGATTAAAAAAGGAAATATAAATGAAAAATATTCTCATTCTTTTAAGTGGTTTATTTATGGTTTGCTCTTTGCCGGTTTATTCTGCAAATAAGCAATCGCTTAAAACAGGAAATACTCCTTTAGAAGTCTCTTCTTTAAAGGAAATCTATGAGCTTTTAGAAAATCGAAAAATAGTTTTCATCGACTTTTATAAAGATTCTTGCCCTCCTTGCGAGCAGTTCAAACCCTTATATGAAAGTTGGGCTCGTCTATTTAATAAGCAAATTATCTTTATAAAAATCAACGCAAGTAATCCAAAGACAGATAACTTATGTAAAAAGTTTGAAATAACTAGCTTGCCTACTTTGATTGTTTTAGATGATCAAGGAGAGGAAATTGCTAAGCATATAGGGATGGAGGAAATAAAGAAGATGAATATAAAAAATTTTTTAGCTTATGTAGAAGATTAAGGATTCAAATAAGTCAATAGGCGGTTCTTCCAGCCAGGTAGCCAGCGCGATTCATCCCTAGGTGCATTTGCTACCCGGTTTTCAAGCAATAAATTAGCAGCTTTCACAAAATCTTGGACGGGGTTAGTTGGTTGATTTGACATATTTTGTATCACTTGTTTTAACCCCCATCCTTGATTTGCATATTGCTCTTTGAGAGTAGTTCCCTCTCCTTTGAAATTAATATAATCTATAATGGCGTATTTTCCATTAGAGGTTTGGGCAAGCAGACGTATTTTTTTGATAAAAGATGTTTTTTCTTTAAGAGGAAGAGAAAAAAGAATATTTGCAATGGCCTTTTGAGACCGCTGTGCAATAAAGAGCATTTGCAATTCAATGGTCTGAGTGAGTAGTTTTTTTAAGCTTTGCTTACGTGAATCTTTGGTTTGGTCAAATTCTTGTTTAGAGTACCAGGGACAATCTTTTTCTTTCTTGAGCCAAGAGGGGATGGAAACACGATGTTTTTGTAAGAATAGAAGAAAGTCAGGAAATGTATCTGCAAATTGCTTTTGCCTGTCTTTTGGATACCAAATAAAATGACCGATCCCTAAGGAGAGAAAATCTTCACCGGTATTCCAGCTTAGCAATTTGTGAGTAGTTGCGCCACATTCATTCTGCCAAATTTTTTTACCAATAAAATGTGCTTCCTTTTTGGAAAGACTAAAATAGCAAGCGTGGGAAATGTTTATTTTGCCCTGACAATTAGTTATCAACAATAGAAGAAGCAGTAATCTTAAAAGCATAAAATTTATTTGTAAATGTTAAGAGAAATAATACCACTTGCAAATGCAGGTGTATTGCGGCCTGCTATAGTAAACCAACAACCAGCGATCATTCCTACGTTATGATTGAAATTATACTCAATTGCAGGCGCAATGCTTATTTGCTCTTTTGAAGTAGCATCTATTAAATGAGGGATACCATTCAAATGACCTCTATCTTCTTTAAAACGTGTTTTATTAATATGTGTATATTCTAAATCACAAGCTAAAACAAAGCGTTGAGTAAAAGACCATTCTAGCCCCAATAGAGAAATAAAAAATTGTCCGGGAAATACTTTGCCTTTTGTATGAGGTCCTCCTCCATAGGAATTTAATCCTTTTACATGAACTGGATTAGGAAGATGATAGCTTAAATTAAGACGAGTTGCTAGAAAGTGAGAGCAGCCCATTTGAAATGTTCGTCCAATAACTAAACCAATTCCTGGAAAGTAACCTCCCAATCCTCCTGCGTCTAAGCCTTGTTTATCCAAGCTCAGGTGTTGATATTTTCCTGTAGGCAAGGCGGCAAGCAATCTTAGTTTAACCGCAGGCCCAGTGGGATTCGCTTTGTATAATTGAAAGCCAAGGGATATGGGAATATCTCCAAATGCCCGTGCATGAATATCTTTCTTATGCTTATACAATACTAAGGGATTGAACTGAAAATCACAAATCTTTGACAACCCGAATTGGGCATCTAATACGAAGGAACCAATAAATAAGTGGGGCATAGAGTGGTTTTTCCAATAAGCATTGTAATATCCATAGGTATTTGTGAGGAACAAATAGGATTGTATGTTGTAGTTACCTTTAGGAACAACATTTGCAGTTGGTGTAAGCAAAGGCCCTGTGAACCAGGGCTTAGCGATATGATGCATATGAGGAGAGTTTGCAAATCCCGTTAGAGAAGAACATAAAATAACAACTGGAATTAGAGTTTTTTTTAAAAAGACCATGTTTTAGCTGTTTAATTCCTTATTATTTAGAATGGGTTTGATCAATAGGTATAAGTAGATTTTTTTATATCTCATCCGTATATTTTTATATAAGTACTTGAAAAAGTCAGGTTAATTAAGGTAAAAAATGATAGCATTGCTTTGTACATACACTAATCCAATATGAAAATAGAAACTTTAACTCTACCGGGTATCAGCTTAATTAAGCCACAGAGATTTTTTGATCAAAGGGGTTTTTTTTCGGAAATGTTCCATAAGCAACGCTATATAGAAAAAGGAATTCATTGTGAATTTGTCCAGGATAATCATTCTTTTTCTCAACGTGGAACTTTAAGAGGAATGCACTTTCAGAGAGCGCCAGGTCAAGCAAAACTGATTTGGGTAATGCAAGGGGTTATTTTTGATGTAGTGGTGGACATTTGTCCGACGCGTTCTACTTTTGGTAAATGGCTAGGAATTTATTTGGATGCGGAAAAAGGAGAACAGTTATTTATTCCTACAGGATATGCGCATGGATTTTGTGTAATGAGTGAAACTGCTCATGTTTGCTATAAGGTGAGTAGTTGTTTCGATCCATTAGAGGAAAAGGGATTTCGTTACGATGATCCTGATATAGGAATTAACTGGCCTCTTTCTTCAGTAATCCTTTCTGAAAAAGATCGCAATCAACCATTTTTACGGCAAATAACATGAAGATTTGGATTTTAGGTGGCAAAGGGATGTTGGCTAGTGTATGCGCAAAAATATGTGCACAGAGAAATTTGCAGTTTATTGTTGATGATAGATCTTTAGCCGATATCACAGATTATAATCGTTTACTACAAAGAGCTAGATGGATACAACCAACACATGTGATTAATTGCGCCGCGTATACCCATGTAGATCGAGCAGAAAAAAATCCTGAGTTAGCTTTTTTGGTAAATGCAACAGGGGCTTCTTTTGTAGCAAAAGTAGCAAAGCTAGTGGGTGCGCACTTAATGCATATTTCCACCGATTATGTATTTTCAGGAGATCAGCAAACTCCTTATTGCGAAGAGGATACACCTTGTCCTATAAATGTGTATGGCGCAAGCAAACTAGAAGGAGAAAATCTAGTATTAGATATTCATCCTAATGCGTGTATTCTTCGCACTTCTTGGGTTTTTGGTGCAGGAGGAAAAAGTTTCATCAGTTCTTTATTATCCCTATTGCAAAACCAAGAAGAGATTCATGTAGTCCAAGACCAATGGGGGTGTCTTACTTATTGTTATGATTTAGCTTCTGTTATTTTGAATCTTATACAAGAAAAAGGAATTTATCATTTTGTGAATCGAGGTGTTTGTTCTCGTTTTGATGTTGCAAAAAAGCTTTTTGAGGAGTTGCAAGATCGCATCTTTTGTAAGAAAATTATTCCTACTTCAGCTATTAAATATGTAAATATGGCGAAACGCCCCAGGTTTAATGTATTAGGGACACAGAAAATTTCTAAAAAGCTAAACAACTCTCCCAGACATTGGAAAAAGGCATTAGGAGAATTTTTCATAGATGCGATCACGGTTTAGATCTTTGTTAGTTACGGGTGGTGCCGGCTTTATTGGTTCTTGCTTTATTCGTTATGGATTAAACAAGGTTTATGGAGTTGAGAAAATAGTAAATCTCGATACCTTAACCTATGCTGGCAATATGCATAATTTAGAACCTGTTCAAAATGATATGCGTCATATATTTGTGCAAGCAAATATTTGTAATCAAAAAAGAGTAGCACAGCTCTTAAAAGAACATCAGATTGAAGCAATTGTGCATTTTGCTGCAGAAAGCCACGTCGATAGAAGTATTTTAGGGCCAAAGAAGTTTTTAGAGACTAATGTAGGAGGAACTCTTGCACTACTAGATCTTGTACGCTTATCTCCTCAAATTCACTTTCATCATGTGTCTACCGATGAAGTATATGGGTCTTTGACTCATCAAGACACTCCTTTTAAGGAGACATCCCTTTATAAACCTAATTCTCCTTATGCAGCTTCCAAAGCAGCAGCAGATCACTTTGTGCGTGCATATGCCCATACGTATAAACTTTCAACTACTATTTCCCATTGCTCCAATAATTATGGACCTTGTCAACATCCAGAGAAGTTTATTCCAAAAATGATTGCAGGCTGTTTGCATAAATCCTTTCTGCCTATATATGGAGAAGGAATGAACATTCGCGATTGGTTATTTGTTGAAGATCACGTTAAGGCTATTTGGACAATTTTAGAGCAAGGAGTTGTAGGAGAGTCTTATGCTATAGGAGGAGGATGCGAGAAAACAAATATCGATGTACTTCATTCTATCATTGATACTTTTTCTGCCTTAAAAAATGAAGATTCGACCCAGTTAAAGCTTCTCATCAAAAAAGTAGCTGATAGACCAGGACATGATTTGCGTTATTCTATTGATGCTACTAAGCTTAAAAAAAATCTTGGCTGGGTACCTGTATATGGTTTTGAATCCTCTTTGAAAAGGACCATCTGCTGGTATTTAGAATACCCAAAGAGGTTAGAATGTTAAAGATTATTTGCGTAATACCTGCTAGGTTATATTCCACGCGGTTTCCTAAGAAAATCCTCGCCTTATTACATGATAAACCTTTAATCCAATGGGTATGGGAAAAAGCATGTTCTATCTCTTGTTTTGATCAAGTGGTGATTGCTGTAGATGCAGAAGAGACAAGAGAGGTTGTCCAATGCTTCGGCGCTAATTATATCATGACATCTCAAGAATGCCCAACAGGAACAGATCGGTTGATCGAAGTTATGCAAAAATGTTCTATGCGAGCAGATATATGGGTTAATTGGCAAGCAGATGAGCCATTTATCAGTGAGCAAATGATCAAAGATCTTTTGCAGGCAACTTCCGATAGCGATATATGGACTTTGAAAAAAAGAATTATTAATCCTTCCGATATTTTATCCCCTCATATTACAAAAGTTATCTGTAATCATGAAGGACATGCACTTTATTTTTCTCGTAGTGCTATCCCTCATTATCGCGATCAAAATCCATTACAATTGTATTATCAGCATATTGGGCTTTATGCTTTTTCTCAAACAGCTCTAGAGAAGATCTCTCAATTAGATTCTTGTGACATTGAAGAAGCAGAAAAATTAGAACAGTTGCGCTTTTTGTTTCATAATCTACGCATTCGTGTAAATGAAACTTTAGAGAGCTCTTTAGGGATCGATCTTCCCGAACATCTTGCTAAAGCGGAAAAGTATTTAGGATTGCTATCTTCTTGACATGTTTTTTAGCATCGAGTAACTTCCGATATATCTAAAAGATACAAGGTATTAAAGATGAAGGTCTTTTTATTGCTTCTTTTTTTGATAACCGATTTAAGAGCAACAACCCCTCCATGGGGGGCTAATAGACATTCCTTGCTTGTTGAACACGCTCGAAAACTAGCAAAAGATCTCAAGAAATATCCTTCTTTTTCCTTTCCTACACCAGTAGAAGAAGTATTTCAGCTATTTCCTAATCAGCGTATTCCTATATTTGCCTATGGAAGTTTATTATATCCTAAGTCTGCTCTCAAAACAATTTCCCAAACAACAATTGACACACATCGCCTGGTAATAGCTTACGGGTTTCAACGTGCATTTAACTATAAAGCATCCCTTTCAAAAAAATTATCGCGCCAAACTGATGTAGCGATGTTAAATCTATTCACAACTAATCCTTTTGATACGGTAAATGGAGTTTTAATGTGGGTGACTCATGATGAATTCAAAAAACTTGTTCAAAGAGAAGAGGGTTATCATTTAAGACCTGTTATTGTGAGTGATTGGGAGCAGGGTTTAAAACCTGAGATTTCTCAACCCAATTTTTGGCTCGCTTATGTGTTTATGGTGCCTTCTGATTCTTCTTATTCTCATCATAAAATCAATCCTTATCCTCCTTATGCAAATGAAGCTTTATTAGGAGCGGAAAGATATGGGGGCATCTTTTTCACCTTCTGGCTAAAAACTACTTTTTTAGCTGATCTAACCACACCTTTTTCTGCTTGGATAGAGAACCCACAGATCGATTGCAATCAAGAAACGCTTTGCAACTAATTCAATAGTTTTAACTGTTCGTTTTGCATAGTTATAATTAGATGGATTAGATTTAGATGGATTAGTAATATAGTTATTTAAATCGACATTGATAAAACAGCTTGATCTAAGGCTTCGGATAAATTAGCTACAGTAGGTAAAAGTTCTCGGATTTTCGTTTTCATATTGGCCCAATATTTTTCGATA
>NZ_JAAVTY010000072.1:0-7748 GCF_018642185.1 Candidatus Rhabdochlamydia sp. W815
GTTTGATTGTTAAAAATCACAATAGAGATTCTTTCATCGCCTGCCTATTCTTTTTTTAATTCTTCTGTGCACTTCAAACTTGAAAAGACTACTAAATAAAAACAATTTGTTCGGTGTAAAAAGTGTTTTAGCAGATGGAGGATATTCTGGAGAAAAATTTGCAAAGAGTGTGCAGGAGATATTAGGATGTATATTAGAAATAGCCAAAAGAAATACACTGCATACTTTTACAGTTATTCCTAAAAAGATGGGTTGTAGAGCGTTCTTTTGCGTGGATAGAAAAATGTCGCAGGCTATGGAAAAATTGCGAAAGAAAGTTACATACAAGACTGAATATGGTGGTTCTTGCTTTTATTGCTCTACTTTTGAAAAGATTTTAAACAGGCTCTAAGCCAAATATAGGAATTGGCAAAAGGTATTCCAAGCATCTACATAAGACGGTCAAAAGCAAGAGTTAAAAACTCCAACACGCATTCATATTTATTTCATTCACTGTTGATTTTTTTCCAAAAAACCCTTCATATCCTATAGATAACTGGATGTCTCCTTGGCGGGAAACAAGAAATTGCGCACCTACGAGCAATTGATCAATTGTTTGGTGAAAACTAGAGGCTACAAAATCAGATTTACAAAATGTTCCCTCTCTAAATTTAGAAGCGTAATGACCGCGTATTAGAGGAGTTGTTCTCAACCAACCTATATTGATACTAGGAACTAAGCAAAAACCACTAACACATGATTCTTTAACGACTTTAATACTGACCAAAGAGCGTAAGAAGGAAGAGCGTTTGTCTTTTACAGAAAGGTCGAGAGATTGAGCTCCTGTTTCTTTAAATTTCTCTTGGAATGAGTTGGTTTGATCTAATCTGATCTCAGGTTGCACGAAAAAATTGTCTATATCGAAAGGCTCTAATCTAAACCCTGCTAGGAGAATCTCTGAGAGGTTCCAAGTAGTAGGATCGCTATGTGCTTTTCTAGAAAACCCTGGAAACACAATTTTTCGATCCACATCATAGAAATTCCCTGCTCCTAAAAGCAGAAAATCAAAATAGAAATTTTCAGAGTCGTACTTAACATAAGGACCTAAGTATATGGAGTCAGCATGAGCATGGCCTACCTGATGTTTCCAATCAAGTTGGGCATGAGAGTACCCAAACCCTACGCCCAGGCTCCACTCATCGAGAAATACTCGGTCTGCCCCTACTACAGCTCCATAGGTGTGAGCTGTAAAGCCAGGAGCTTCTTTATGCCCATCTTGTGAATAAACAAACCCTAAAGGGTTAAACCAAACATTTGTAGGTTCATCGATATCTTTATAACAATAGGACCTTTGACCAACTCCTGCTACAAAAAAAGTATTGGCAAGATTAAAATTGTTCTCGAGTTCAACTAAGGGCAGAGATCCAAATGCAGCAGGGGTTAAGCTATTAAGTGCTTTTGTATATTCATTTATCGGTAACTGGATTAACTTATTAGCTACTACAATTAGATCTGTATTTGCAAAATCAAAGTTATCACAAAATAGATAACCTGCTACAGATCGAGCATTACCGGTCAAGCTGGAGTTAGGTATACCTAGAATTACAGAAGAGGCGGTTAAAAAGAGTTGGGCTTGGTTAGGAAGATAATTGATGGTATAATTAAGGGGGTCGCCAAACAAGCTACTAAATTGCCCGGTTACTGCTCCTGCGGTAAGAAAAGTATACGTTGTTCCTTTTAGGTAAACCCCGGGGTTAAGAGTGACATCTACATTTCCATCCAATGTAGCAGTTCCTGTTACATTTAAGAGATTAGCTGCTCCTGTAGCATCAATTTCTATACCTAATGTACCAGATGGGTCTTGTACATAATTTCCATTGATTGTAAGGGTTCCAATAGAATTCCCCGAACGAAGACGACCCCTGTTATTTATAGTCTTTACATTGAATGTTCCAGATCCAAGAGTTGTGCCATAAGTAAAAAGAAGATTTGCAGTAATTGTTCCATTATTTTTCAGTACGGCACGACTCTCTAAAAAAATATAGTCGCTGCTAAAACGCTCTCCCTCAGGAACAACAAGAGCCCCTTGTATAATATTAGTGCTACCTGAAAAATCATCAGATCCAATAAAAGATACTCTTCCAATTCCATCTTTATATAGAGTACCATTACCTGATATTCGACCTTCGTAAACTCCTTCAAAATTTTGGTCAAAAACTAGAGTTCCTAATTTGTTAATAAGAACATCTCTTTGTATACCGGATGTGTCTCCTATCACAATTCCGTCATCTATGATCAAATTTCCCGTAAGAGGGAACGATGGAGGGAACAATGCTAGTAAAACCAATGTTCCCTCATCTGTTTTTGTGAGCGAACCTTCCCCCACGAAAGGGGTTGTAACAGTTAAAGTACAAGAAGGATTTACAGCAATAGTTCCCCCTGGATCTAAAATAATAAGTCGTTTTAAGGAAAAAGTATCCGTTGCTTCAAGGGTTCCTCCTGCAAAAACGAGCTGTGAAGTAGGAAATCCCAGCACATCACTTGCTATAGCAATAGTTCCCTCTTTGATTACAGTAGTTCCTCGATAGTTGTTTTCTTGTGAGGTCATAGTAACCGTGCCACTACCTTCTTTTCTAACCACTGTATTTTGAAAATTTTCTGGATCTGATTGGATACTAAAATCTGCTAGTAAAGAGTTCTCATTTTGAAATACTAACTTAGTGTTACTATGTAAAAAAATATCGTCAGCAAGTCCAAACCCATGCCCAGCGGGTAGAGCAATATCAGATCCGACAGAATCTGTTCCAGGCTCGCCTCCTTGGCTTTGATTCCCACTTAAAGAAACCGAGTCTTGGATAACTAACTGGGCGTTGTTACCAACAAAAACAGCTCCTCCAATTCCAGCTCCTCCTCCACCACTTCCTGCATAAGGTTTTGTTTGTTGAGCCTGACCACCACCAGCTCCTCCAAATTTCCCTCCTTGGCTGACCCTACCATCCTCAAAAATAGGGAAGTCCTTAACATCCTCCTGAAGAAAAGCAGCGTTACCACCACCGCCACCGCCAAAACCACCTCCGCCTCCTCCTCCCCCTCCCTGGAAAGGAATTTTTCTTCCAACAACAATTATTATTGGTTCAACGAATTTGAATCCTCCTCCTCCTCCTGAGATATATTCAACTTTTTCTCCGGAAAGGAGGGTTAAATCGCCTCCTCCGCCACCTCCGCCTCCTCCAAAACCACCACCTCCACCTCCACTACCAAAACCCGTTAGAGGTACTAGTTGCGCTATTGTCTGGGCAAAAGTTCTAGTAGGGAGGCCTGGGGTCGCTCCCCGTTCTTTTTTTGGGGTTGCAAGGCTATACGCCGATGTGGATCCGCCTCCACCACCACTACCATAACCACCACCATCACCACCATTTCTTAGGTTACCTGCAGCACCACCACCACCTACCTCATCACCCCCATTACCAGGTTGAGATACAAGTTGTATTTTTGAGTAACCTATTTCATCTTCGAATGGGCTTACTGCTTGCTCAAATAAAGTTGGGGGCTGTGCAACATATGCCCCGCCACCTCCTCCGCCACCGGCTCCACCTATTCCTCCTGCTCCTCCATCTACGCCTCCTTCTTCTATTTCTCCTGTATATACAGGTTCATCACTTGACAAAAACTCATAAATACCATTTGTAGTAGAACCACCGTCTCCACCGTCTCCACCCCCTCTCCTTAAGTTTCCAGAACTACTACCTGACTGACCGTTTATTATGTTAAAGTTGGGTGTTAGGCTAACATTTATGAATTTACGAGATATGTCACTAATACCACCTATAACATCTAGAAGCCTGCCTAGACCTCTAGCTGGAACTCCCTGTACAAAGTTAAATGGTAGATCGTTGAAGATAAATCCAGGATTTGATAATCCTCCCTTTCCTCCTTTATTTCCTCCTCCTGCTACTGGGTTTCCCATAGATCCATGTTGACCTGGATTATCCCCTCCTCCTTGTGTCCGACTAGCATTTGGGTCAGCTGATGAAAAACTAGCCCCTCCTCCTGATCCACTGAAACCTCCTCCTTTCAAATTTTGAAAACCACTTGCACCTTTTCCTCCTTGTGCAAGATTATTATTAAGAGAGGTGTTATTCAAAGTAACAACAGTATTAGGAGCTACATACACTCCACCCCCTGCTCCTAATCCCCCTCCTCCTCCACTACTTTGACCTGAGATTCCATTTCCCCCAATAGCCGCACCATTTTGTATATTGCAATTTTCGATAGTTAGATTAGCATTTGCAACAAATAAACGATTTTGGTTCCCATCAATTATTTGAGGAACTGTTCCAGAAGTAGTAATCGTTGCCGTTCTTTGGATAACAGGTAATTTGCTAGTAAGCAGAATAGGAGGCAATCCGCTATTTATAGTTATAGTATTAGTAGCTGTATTCCCCGTCTCATTCAGATCTAAAATAGCTTGTCTAAGGCTACCTGGGCC
Organism: Candidatus Rhabdochlamydia sp. W815; assembly: GCF_018642185.1. Classification (NCBI taxonomy): domain Bacteria; kingdom Pseudomonadati; phylum Chlamydiota; class Chlamydiia; order Parachlamydiales; family Candidatus Rhabdochlamydiaceae; genus Candidatus Rhabdochlamydia; species Candidatus Rhabdochlamydia sp. W815. The sequence goes on from NZ_JAAVTY010000072.1 coordinate 4,469, forward strand.
TGCATCGGCCTCACTTGAAACTGTATAGGTATCTCCCCACAAAGGAGCTGAAAAAAAAATTATGCTAGTTAAGATAAGAAAGTGCTTAGAATCCATATATAGTGCTTCCGAAGAATAAAAAAATATTTTGTTTTGTGTTAAGCTATTGAGCATGAAAAAACTGACCCCTAGCCAGAGAGCTGACTTAGAAGACAAGTTAAAGCATCCAAAAGACTATTCTGAACGGAATAGGCTTATACTCAAATGTTATAAATAGTTAACTTTACAGAAGTTTATTCCATAAGAATCATTGATATAACACTTTTATCAAATTTGACAATATATTTTTTTAAACCGTTCTTTAACATCGGCCCTTTCAACCTCGAAATATACTGAAATGCATTAAAAAAAAGACTTTTCAAACACTAAATTCATTGAAATTTTCTAATGGATTGAGATATAAGTTTTGCTCATATGCAACTAAAAGCGAACTTCTTAACAAGAAACCAAAAAGACATCCTCAAGGCTCGTCATCGCCATGAACGGGATAAAAGGCTATGCGATAGAATCAAATCTATTTTATTTTTAGATGAAGGGTGGACATACCCACAAGTAGCACATGCTTTATACTCTTTTACATTCAAATTAAGAGTTTGAATGTATAAACATTTTTATATAAAAGATAACATCTTCTTGCAAGATAGATCAATTTTTTCAAAAAAACCTAGTTATACAATTTTTAATTTGAAATCAAACTATTATAGAGCAGTTTTTTCAAGTATTTATATGTTCTTTTTTGTGTACTTTGAGGTTGAAAGGGCTCTTTTCACAAATAGAAAAGGAGATCCAAGCACAGTTAGAGAGAAGTTAGAATTTTCCGAAGATAAGGATTTGCTCTAGTAATTATAACGGGCGCGATATAAAATATCATAAAGAGGCGTCCCTGTTTTTGCTCTAGCTCCTACATCTCGAAGATAGGCCGACATAGAAAATCCCAGATAGTTACGAGAACTACGGGGAAAAAAAAGATCGAGCGGTAAGACACAACAAAAGCCTTTATCGTAATAGACTCTTCCATTTACTCGATCATGACCATTTGTGATAGTCATCCAAAGAGAAAAACGCAATCCAATAGGAAAATACCGACCTAACTCTATGCGAATTCCTCTTTCTTTGGCTAAAAATCGCCCTACACTCATTTGCAGATCTACATGTAAGGGTTTGCAGTCATAATAAACATCTAGGAAATATTGCATCCCTATAAAAGGAATCTCGACATATCCTGTTTTTTTTAGTTGTTTTATATGGTTGGTAAAGGCAATACCCTGGTATCTACGTTTATAAGTTGCAGCGCATTCTAAACCAATTGCCCAGTTACTATTAACCGGATAAAATAAATACTCTGCTACAATTCCTGCATAAGCGATTTCAAAATAACCGGTTGCTGTGCGAAAAAACCATCCATATCCCAAATTCCAGGTTTTCTGTAAATAAGCCTCTTCTAAAGAAAGTCGATTAGGACGCAAATAGGATAATGTATCTGAACGCACAATAGGTAGATACGAAGGATTTTTCTGATGTTGCGTGATTTTTTGCATACTAGATGCAACCGAATAACCCAGTTGAATTTTATAGTAGAGCTGATCTTTAATATAGCCCTCAGGAGAAAGGATAGCGCCAATGTTGTACTTAAATTTGCCATTGTTGGTACCAAAAAAGGTAAGCATCCGAGGACGTATTACCAATGTTCCAATCGGCTTATGCCTTTGAAAAATAATCGCTTCTTCATAACAATTCTTACACTCTGGAACTTCTTGTAGAGGAGAGAGTGCATTATATGCAAAATCGCTTATTTGATTGTGATACCAAAACCCCAGAAGTTTTCTATCAAAACAATAGGCTTGACAGTTCACTCCGCCTTCTTCTATAACCAGTAAAATACTTGTAATATCAGAAGGGATCAAAGCTGCTAAAACACATTGAATTCTCTCTCTAACTTCACACTCTTCGCGATAACGTGTATTGATAATCTTTAAACACAGCTGCTTTTCCCCAAAAGCATTGTATTGAAGAGTTGCTCTATATAAATCAAGACCTTGCTGCTTTAATGCATAAGCAATTTCTTGAGAAAAGTCTTGCTCATTACGAATACATCCTAAAGGCTCTGTATTGACGGGCGATACATATAAACAAGGATCTTGCGGTTTTGTTTTTTGGTTCAACCCTAGAGGAAATTGCAAACAACCAGATACAGCTACTTCTTTTCCTCTTAGACTTGCAATGGAAAATTGAAAATAATCACCTGCTGAAAATACAAGACCTGTATTTATTTTTCTCTTTAAAGAGTGTGACTTATTACTACCAGAGTCATATTCAGCGATAAGTGAGAGATTTTTCAGAAATGCCTTTTTGCTTTTTCTAAATGGGCTCCAAGATATTCCTGCAAATATCCCTTGTAATCTTTTTCTGCCCCATCCCAAAGAACATTCTAAATTGAGAGAAAGAAGCTGCTTGCTCATCACAATATAAGAGGAATCAACACTCCCTACCCCGATAAAATCATCTATGCCTATAGCAAGAGATGGAACATACGTAAAATCATCTTGAATCAATCCCAACTTAATATTTGCTATTCTAGCTGTGTTTTGTTTTTTCATGCCTTTGTAAATATGGTAATTAGCTGATACTTGAATCCGATCAAAAAATTGAAACCCAACACTGTAAATTTGAAAAGAGGAGGAGGAGGTTATATTTGCTGCTAAAGTGCCTATTGCATCCATACGTGCAGAAGGTATATGAAAATAACCTCCTAATGCTGAATAGTTATAGATAAAAGGGAGCTTATCAGGCATCTCTTCATAAATTTTTCCTACTAATTCTAGATCATGAAAAAGAGAGTTTTCTTCAAATTTTTCTAGGCAAAAAGAATTTTGTTCTGCAAAAATCCAAGAAGTGCTAATAAGAAAAATAGCACAACACATCTTAAGTGAAGAATTCACAAATTACTCTTATCTAGAGTGCGTATATTCAAATATATTAGAAATAAGCTTTATAGGTTGGGAAATACATAGATTTTTTCCAAATACTTTAATCATAATCGCATCCATATGTCGTTTAGAGGTTATTCTTAATTTGAAATAAGATTAGTATATTTTTAAAGGACGCATCAAAAATAAAGAGCTACTTAGTTTTTAACAAGACTAGTCTTTTCAAGTTTGAAGTGCACAGAAGAATTAAAAAAAGAATAGGCAGGCGATGAAAGAATCTCTATTGTGATTTTTAACAATCAAACACAAGGAGA
>NZ_JAAVTY010000073.1:0-7727 GCF_018642185.1 Candidatus Rhabdochlamydia sp. W815
TTCATCGCCTGCCTATTCTTTTTTTAATTCTTCTGTGCACTTCAAACTTGAAAAGACTCAGGAAAAAAGAAAAGGCATACGTTAAAAAGTCAGGTGATAGTAGACAAAAAGAGCTAGAAGGTTATTTGCACTGCATTTAGTAATGTTAAGCGTCATGACTTTCGATTATTTAAAGAATCTAAAACGAAAATCCATCCAAAGACCAAGGTAATTACGGATACAGGATATCAAGGGCTGCAAAAGATTCATTCCCATGCAAATATGCCTAAAAGAAAAAACAAGAAAAACCCTTTAACAAAACAAGATAAAAAAAATAATCAATCCCTTGCCAAAGCAAGTGTAATTAATGAAAATGTAATCGGAATGCTTAAGCGTTTTAAAATCATAGCAGATCGATATAAAAATCGACGGAAACGCTTTTGCCTAAGATTTAATCTTATAGCAGGAATCTATAATTGGGAGCTTTAAAATTCAGGTTATGCAAGAGATCTAATGAATTGAAACTTGTCGTTAATCCTATATTTTTCTATACGATTGAATCGGAACCACTATATACCTTAAGCAACAATCAGACTGCATTAAATACAGCTAGTTATTATTTGGGGAAACAGCTGCTCGAATGTATGGATTAATTCAAAAAAATTGCGCTGTACGCCTAGGAATGTAGGCATCAAGATTTCGAACGGATAAAAAAGCTAACAGATAGTTTACGTGCTTTATCTTACGATCGATTCTGCATGATCGTTCATCAAATGCTTTCAAAAGATAATCCTCGTCAGCTAGCTATTCTATTAGAAGGAGAGGTTTTTATAAAGGATGAGGATCCCTATAATGAGCTTTCATGTAGAGAAGATGCACAAATGCTAGGGGAATTTGTTTCTAATTTTTAGGGCTAGAGTCGTACGCCTCTATTAATTAGATAGGCGTCAGCCAGTACCAATGCTGTCATAGCTTCAACTACAGGTGCTGCTCTGATTGCTACACAAGGGTCGTGTCTTGATTTTTCCGAGGGAGTGAATTCCTCTTTATTCCCATCTAGGTTAACGGTCTGTTGTGTGCGAGCAATACTAGAGGTGGGTTTAAATGCTGTGCGAGTAATTAAGTAGGCTCCATTAGTAATCCCAGCTAATGTTCCTCCTGCATGGTTTGTTTGTGTGACAATCTGCCCTTTTTCAAGAGTAAATAAGTCATTGTGATCAGAGCCCCTCATTTGGGCTGCTTTAAAGCCAGAGCCGAATTCAAAACCTTTACTAGCTGGAATGGAAAGCATGGCTTTTGCTAAATTAGCTTCTAACTTTTCATAAATAGGATCGCCTAGGCCAATTGGCAGAGAAGAGGTTACACATTCAATAACTCCTCCCAATGAATCTTTATCTATTTTTACCTGATCGATTAAGGCAGACATTTTCGTGGATATTGTAAGATCGGGGCAAAATAGGGGACTAGAGTCTACTATTTTTCGTAACTGACTAAAAGAACTAGGTGTATAAGGAGAAATAGAGATTCCGCCTATTTCACAAACATAAGCAACTATTTCAATATCGATCTCTTTAAGAATTTTTTTAGCTACTGCGCCAGCTGCTACTCGACAAGCTGTTTCTCTAGCAGAAGCTCTTCCTCCTCCGCGATAGTCAAAAGCACCGTACTTTTGTAGATACGTAAAGTTTGCATGTCCAGGGCGCAATAGAAGTTTATTTGATTCATAGGGTTTAGAGTCGTGGTCTTGATTAAAAATCACTATCGAAATAGGAGAGCCTGTAGTTTTACCTTCAAAAAGACCAGAGTAGATTTCAGCACAATCCGGCTCTTTGCGGGGAGAAATATAAGGATTTTTTCCAGGGGCTCTTTTTTTAAGCTCTAAATTAATATCTTCATTGTTTAAAGGCAGCCCTGCGGGACAACCATCTATAACAACGCCAATAGCCTTACCATGAGACTCACCCCAAGTTGTAATACGTAAAAGTGTGCCAAAAGAATTACTTGCCATATTTTATCCATAGGTTTTCTAATTCACTAAAAATCTCGCTATCTTCTTTCTGATCTTCCATAATAAGCTTATAGGCGAGGATCTGTTCATAGATTAAACTCCTTTTTTTGAAAAGCAGCTCAAAAGATTCTTCTGGCTGGTTTACATCCAAAAAAATGGGCCAACAGTGTCGTTCAGCGGAAAATATTCTTTCTTGTATAATTTTTCTTTTCACCTTGAGATACACCAATTTCCCTATTTTCTTAAGAAATTGTCTATTAAAAGGATCTAAAACCAAACCTCCTCCTACTGCAATAATGCTATTTTTTACATGGGTAAGTAGAGGTAAGGTTTGCTTTTCTAATCTTCGAAAATAAACCTCTCCTTCACTCTTAAAAATTTCTCTAACAGAAATGTATTGACCTGTTTTTAATTGATATAAAGATGCAACTAGGTTATCCGTGTCGTAAAAAGCACAATGCATCCATTTAGAGAAATTTTGACCTAGGGTTGTTTTACCACAACTTTTAAATCCGTATAAGATCAGATTCATAGCTCTATTTTTGCTCCTAAGCACCTAAAATCATCGATAAAGCTAGGATAGGTTTTTGCAATGCATTCCACATCATCTATTAAACTAGTTCCTTTAGCTACCAATGCTGCAACGGATAGAGCCATAGCAATCCGATGATCTTTATGGCTATATAATTTTGCAGCTTTAAGAGAAGAGGGGTAAATGATAAGGCCATCTTCTTGTTCTTCTATGTTAGCGCCCATTTTCTTCAGTTCTTGAGTAATTGCAGAAATCCGATCTGATTCTTTATGCCTTGCAATTTGTGCATTGTATAAACGGGTTTTTCCTTCTGCAAAGCATCCAATGACAGCTAAAATTGCAATTGCATCAACAAAGTTATTCACATCAATATCTATCCCTTTTAGGTGTTTGGTTTTTTTTATAATAACCTTTTTTTTAGAAGAGTCGATTTCTATATGAGCTCCCATGGAAAGCAAGCAGTGAATAATCTGTTTATCTCCTTGATGGTCTGTTACATCAAGGTTATCTAATACAATTTCTGAAGAGGTAAGCAGCGCTGCTACGATTGGAAAAGCAGCTGAGCTCCAGTCACCAGGTACTGTATATTCAAATCCTTCATATTGAGTTTTACCTGATACCCAGTACTCTTCATGGTTGCGATGCTCAACTTTAGCCCCTAATTTCTTAAGCCAATGTAAAGTTAGGTCTACCCAGGGTTTTTCGCCAGGATTTGTTACTTGAAGATGGCTTTGTCCTTCTAGAAAACATGTGGTCATCAGTAGAGCAGAAACGGGTTGAGAGTCTCTTCCGCATAATTTTGCACTACCTGGCAATAAAGGTCCTTTTATAGAAATGGGTGCAAATCCATTTAAATACACAGAATGCGCATCTGCTTGTAAATATTGAAGAGCTGATAATAAAGCCTGAATAGGCCTTAAACAGCGGATAGAATGATCACCTGTAATCACCGTATGAGTAGGTAAAAGAGAAACAAGAGCACCGATAAAACGCAGCACTAGTCCAGAATTTCCTGCATCGATTACATTTTTTGGGGATTTAAGTTTGCGGTTAGTTCCTTCAATCCATAAAGTGGTATCTGTTTTTTGGATTTTAATACCGAGCATTTCTACAGCTTTTAGCATGGCGTATGTATCTGGGGAGGGTAAATATTTATGAATTCGGCTTATTCCTTTTCCCATTAAAGCAAAAAAAATAGCTCGCAAGGTCTGTGATTTAGAAGAGGGGATTGTAATCGATCCTTGTAGTATGCTAGGACTGATATGAAATTTTGCCATATTCAACCTCTAACCAGTTAAGTCCTTCTATTATGTGTTCCATCGGGATGGGTATAGTTGATGGAGTAACCAAGCCGATTTCTTGTAATAAAATCAAATGGTTTATACCGTTCTTTACTTTTTTATCTTTTTTTATCACCTCTAAACATAGTTCTTTCTGAAAGTCGTAAATGGCAAGAGGAAATTCATAAGAGCAAATAAGAGCTTGTATTTTAGTAAGGGAAGTATAGGAAAGAAATCCCCTTTTCCAACTCATATAACTTTCTACTAGCATTCCCATGGCCACAGCTTCTCCATGAGTCATTTGAAAATCTGTGATTTTTTCTAAAGCATGCCCTATTGTATGACCAAAGTTAAGAATAGAGCGGGTGCCTATTTGCTCTGTAAAATCACAGTTTACAATTTGGTGCTTTAGACGAATACACGTTTTAACAAGCTCCATTATCTTGCTTAAATCCTTTTGATCCAAACTATTTTCTAGTTGTAAAAACAAATCATAGGACAAGGTAACCGCATATTTAATGATTTCAGCAGTTGCATTGATCCACTCTTTTTTAGGTAAATAGCGCAGCCATTGAAAATCATAATAGATCTTACGTGGAAAATAAAAGGTACCCAAAAGATTTTTTCCGTAAGCGGTATTTATGGCATTTTTCCCACCAATTGCTGCATCTACCATAGCTAATAAAGTAGTAGGAATACAAAGTAAAGTAACACCGCGCATGTAGGTTGCTCCAATGAATCCAATAAGATCTAAGGTGACTCCACCGCCTAAGGCAATAAAGCAACTATCACGTCCAAATTCTTGTTCAAAAAGTTGATTTTCCAGCAGTTCTTTGATCTTGTGGTTCTTATTTTTCTCTCCAGATTCAAATACAAATAACTCTATAATTATTCCTTTTTGTCTTAAAAAGGATTGCCAGTTATAACCAATTAGGTTTGCTATGTTCTTATCGCAAAAAAGAGCAAATTTACCGTTAATTTGTCGAAGATCTTCTACAATTTGGCTTGAAAAGAGATTACAATCTAAAAACACCTCTGTGGTATCTTGACGCTGCAAAGATAAAGTGAAGGTTTCTAACATAATTTATTACCTTTTTTATACAGAGATTGCAATACAGAAGCTTTAATGAAAAGTAAAGAAAGTACCCTGTTATTTGGTGTAGTTACTGGACCTAAGTTAGAAATTGCAGAAGAAGAAATCCTCTCTCATTTAGATTGGATTGATGCTGTGGAATTTCGACTTGATCTATTTATAGATTTAGATTTGAGGCAACTAAGATCTCTTTTAAAGAAATTGCCTATTCCTATTTTATTTACTTTAAGAAGACAAGACCAAGGTGGGGGCTTTACCCGGTCAGAAAAAATTCGATTACAGTTCATAGAAGAGCTTTGTCAATTGCAACCAGACTTTCTCGATTTAGAATACGACGTACCAACAAGTTTTCGTAAAAAGCTCTTTTTCAATTATCCAAAGATCCATTTTATTGCTTCCTATCACAATTTTGAAAAATTTCCCAAACTAGATCCTGTATTATCTTCTCTTTTTACCCCTTATGCGCATTTTTACAAAATAGCCATTCACTGCTCTTCTTGTATAGAAGCACTTCAACTGCTTCTCTTATCTAAAAAACACACGAACCTAGCAACTATTGGATTAGGAGAAAGAGCTCAATTTACAAGGCTGATTGCACCTATTTTAGGTATGCCCCTTAGCTATGTGGCTCTTAAGCTTCAAACAGCAGCTGGGCAACTTACGTTAAAAGATTTGCAACTTTATCGTTTTTCAACCCTTAACTCTACAACTGTTATTTATGCACTCCTTGGAGATCCCATCGATATAAGTTTAAGTCCAGTTGTTCACAATACGGCCTTTGCTGCTCAAAAAAAAAATGCCCTCTATTGTAAGATTCCTTGTGATAAAAATGAGCTAACTGAGTGTTTAAGCTTGATTCAACAGCTTCCCTTTAAAGGTTTGAGTATCACAATGCCTTTAAAAGAAATAACAGCAGCAATAACCCATTCCTTACAAAAGGCTGTAAACACACTGGTTATAGATTCTGAAATAACAAGTTTTAATACCGATGGTATAGGTGCTGTACAAGCTCTAGAAAAAAAAACCGCGCTCTTTAAAAAAAAGATCGTTTTGTTTGGTGCTGGGGGCGTTGCTCAAGCTATTGCACAAAAAGCTATAGATAAAGGAGCTTTTATTACTTTTATCAATCGCACAAGAGAAAAAGCCATTCAATTAGCAAAAATATATCGATGTAGGGGAGGGGGAATAGATCTTTTCCCTCTTCATTACGATATAATTATCAATTGCACACCTAATCCTGATTGTATTCAATCGGAATGGATTTGTTCCAACTCTATAGCAATGGATACGGTTTACCAACCTCATTGGACAGGATTCTTAAAGAAAGCCTCTTTGAAAAACTGCAAGCTCATCTTTGGAAAGGAATTATTCGTTAATCAAGCGGTTCAACAGCAGAAGCTTTGGGATTCAAGCTTTTCAAAAGAAGAGCTTGAACAAGTGATTACTCAAGCAATTCATAAATCATTCATTTAGAATTATTTGAAGTTTATGGTATATATTTTGTATTGACATAAAAAGAATAATTTGCTTACAATTATGGTTTATATGGAAGGGCTCTATGATAAAAAAACTTATTCGCCATGGAAATAGCAAAGTGCTTGTCATTGACAAGGCCCTTTTACAAGCAGCTGGCCTTGATGAAGATACAGCTTTGTTTCAAATTACTATAGATCCAAGTGGTGGGCTTGTGATTCAATCAATGAAAACCGATAACGATTCTCTACACAAAAAAGCATTCAGAGAAGTCTTAGAAGAGAATGATGTTCTTATGAAAAGATTAGCAGAACGATGATTTTTATAACTCTGCAGGAAGTTATCGATGATCATGCGGAAATCATTTGTAGGTATGGAGGATTAGAAGGAATTAGGGATATGGGCTTACTAATTTCAGCGCTTGAAATGCCAAAAGCTGCAATGCTCAAAAAATACCTTCATCCAACGATCTTTGATAAAGCTGCGGCTTATTTATTTCATATCATTTGCAATCACCCATTTACAGACGGAAACAAAAGGACTGGAACCGCTACTGCATTAGCTTTTTTAAAAATCAATGGTATTTGTATTGAAATTGTAGGGAAACAGCAAATATTAGCTTTAGAAGAACTTGTCGTGCATACGGCAGAAGGTAAAACATCAAAAAAGCAAATAGCCAGTTTCTTTAAAGAGCATAGCCAAAAGAAAAATAGGCTATTAGCAAAATAGAGAATCACTCTATTTTTATGTTTTTTTACAAAAAATTTTACGAAAAACAATCATTCCTATAAGAGTTTATAGAACCAGAAAAAAGAGGGCTAAGAATTAATGCTGCTGCATTAGAAGTAAAAAAACAAACAAAAAACATCACAAAAAAAAGCCAACCTGCGGATTTTAAAAAGGGCATGCTAAGGATAACAAGTGCTGATAAAAACATTCCTAATATAAAAAGAATTTCTGGTTTAAACCGATTGATAAAGGGACGAATGAGTAGGCCTGCGCTAAGAGCGTAATAGCCTCCTGCAGCTCCAAAAAAATAGGACCAGGCAAATATATTAAGAAAAGAACATAGGAAAATGACCCTAAGTCCTTTGAAACTAAATGCCTTCTTTAATTGAGATATTCCCATTCCCCAACTAAGTTTTCTTTTAAACGTAAAATGATGGGTTTCTTTAAAAGTCTTTTCAAGTTTGAAGTGCACAGAAGAATTAAAAAAAAGAATAGGCAGGCGATGAAAGAATCTCTATTGTGATTTTTAACAATCAAATACAAAAAGAGACCTTGCCTAAAGGCTACCATCACCTAACCTATGACCAAAGATGTCAGATTTATATTTTACAAGCTAGAGGAGATACATCTAGC
>NZ_JAAVTY010000074.1:0-7701 GCF_018642185.1 Candidatus Rhabdochlamydia sp. W815
CTTAAAGGAAAAGACGGTATACAATCGATATTACGAAACGTCGGTGACTTTTTTTCAGGCAATTAGAGGATTCTTCTTAGAAGAGATACCGAAAATATAGGATAAACGACAAGTTTCAAGTCGTTGACTTAAATCCCATTAAGCTAGCCGTTTGAATCGGCACTAGTATATCTAAAAGTTATGCAAGAGATCTATTGAAAATCATCGACCAATTTGTAAAGATGAGTTTTCAAACATCTTTTAGGGGATAATATGATACTTCGCTTAGGATTCATTTGCGCTTTACTTACAAGTTCTTTCGCTTATTCCAATCAAGATACTTCAAATATCGTAATCGAATTTGATGACGAAGATGAGGATTATAGCAGTATAGAAGAAGATTTAAGGCTTCTAGAAGAAGAAGATAGACTGCATAATTAATTAAAAAATAATCTTTTAAAAACAGGTAATTTATGAAAGCCGTTATTTACAAAAATAACGGCTTTTTTATTATGTTGTTTTGCAACGAGTTATTAATTAAATTAAAATCATTCATAGTTTGTTATTGATTAGTTATATTTTTGAATTTATTATGAAGATAAATAAAGAGGGTAAATATGCATCCTTGGCGCGATATTTGGACCAAACCCAGAGCAACCATTCAAGCCCTTGTAGCTAAGGATCCAAGCTATGGATTTAACAGGCTTTCTTGGATTTATGGGATTACTATAGCATTAAGTTTTTCTAAGATGTTCTCCTTAATTACCCTCTATCCTTTATGGGTTATATTGCTTGGCTCTTTGCTATTAGGTATAGTATTTGGTTTAATATCTATTACCATTACCGCTTATATTTTACATTGGTGTGCGCGCCTTATAGGAGGGAATGCTCCTTTTAAACAAGTTAGATGTGTTGTTGCCTGGTCGAATTTACCGGTAGTAATCAACATATTGGCATGGCTACTTTTGATTGGCGTATTTAAAGAACAAGCTTTCTATTCGGATTTTCCTGCAGAGGTCACATTGGCAAATAAAACAGGCCTGTTTCTACTAGTTATGTTAGGGCAGTGGGTTGCAGCTATTTGGTCTTTTGTTATTCTGATACAGGGTCTTAGGGAAGTTCAAGGGTTTTCCATTTGGAAAGGATTCTTAAATATCATCATTCCCATTATAGCAGTGGCAATTTTATCTATATTGATGAGCGGAGTGATCAGCTGGTTTATTACAAAGACTTAAAATATATTAGGAGATTAGATTATGAGAAAACTATATTCCATCTTAAAAACAGGAGGCCTCTGCTGTGTTTTGGGCTTAGCGCTTACATCTTTTTCTCTGGATGCTAAAGAAGTGGTTCTTAGCAAAGAAGTTAGTAAGGCAAAGAATCATTGGCAGGAGTTTCGTTCTCTCAACGGTGAATGTTGTATGAAATTTCCTAAATACCCAGATCATTTATCAGAAAAATTACGCCTTCCTGAAATAGGATTTGATTTAAAATACGACGCTTATATTTCTGCAATAGATCAAAAAACCACATTTTTATTGTTAATTGCTCAATATCCAGACTTTGTGGATCAAACCTATGCGAATAAAAACTTAGAAGGCTTTGTAGAAGGTCTTCTTAAACATAATCCAGGCCTTACTCATGAGCTCTCTTTAGTAAATGGTCATACCGTACTAGATTTGTTTATCTGTAAAGAAGGGATGTATTTTAAGGGAAGAGCTTTGATGGTAAAAAATAGTTTTTATCTAATGGCAATGGAATGTGAAGCGCAATATTATGATGAAGCAAGCTATAAGACCTTTATCGATTCTTTCGAATTAATGCGCTAAAATTTCCTGTAGAGTTTTAAAATGCAGTTTGGCTACCTCTTCTAATAAATAGCTGCTATGCTTGGAACAAAAGGCTTTTCCTACTCGAATAACTTCTTGAGACGCCCCTTTAGGGAGCTGGATTTTATAAAATAGGCGTAAATCATAAAGCCCTTGTAAAAAGGCAGCTCGCGCTAAAATGGAAGCAGCAGCCACGACTAAATCACTTTCAGCTCGATGACGTTGTGTCAATTCTAAGTCGAGTTTTTTTTGTTTTATAGCGTCTAAAATAACTGTTTCATTGGCAAACTGGTCAATAATCACTTGTTTACAATGTGTTTTTTGCACAAGCTCTGCAATAGCAGTTGCATGCCCCCATGCCAATAGGCGATTAAGATTTTGAAAACGAGCGTAGAGCTGGTTGTAGGTTTTAGGTTTGAGAATGACAAGTGTATGAGGGCAGATGGTTTTGATTTTAGAGGCAAGTGCTATCACTGCAGGATCGGAAAGTATTTTACTATCTCGTATCCTTAAGGCTAATAAGCCTTGGATTTTTTTCTTATCTGCGTATACCGCTGCAATACATAAGGGACCAAAAAAATCCCCTTTACCAGCTTCGTCTACCCCAATTCTCTCTGAAGTGTCCGTTGGCTCTGGATTTGAATAAGTAAATGTTTGTAGGATTTGAGGTTCAATATAAAATCTAATGAACTCATCCATTTCTTTTCCTTGTATCATCAGTTTTCCAGATGTGTACAAAGTGCAACTAATTCCTTTTTTTTTTGCTGAAAAAAACGTATAAGCAGGTGTAGTCAGGGTAAATCCTTGATCGATGAGATCTTCACGCAGATGATCTTTCAGCTTAAGATCCATGGTTGTTACAAAACAAGAGCGTTTTTGAAATGTCATTTTAATCTAAAAATAATGAGATTATGGTAATTTTACATTGATTTTGAAAAAAAACAAGGATAGATTTGCAATTAAAATGCTATGATGCTTCCTAAGATAGGAATATTATTCATGATATTGCTTGAAATTTTAAAGGAGAGGTATGGGTGCAGAACTTAAAGGTGTAGGAGAGCTTTTTAAAGCTAAACGCCAAGAATTGGATATATCATTGAAAGAAGCAGAGAATGCAACCTCTATTCGTTCTAGTTATCTAGAAGCAATTGAAGAAGGAGAGATCGACCAATATATCTCTGGAGTATACGCTTTAGGATTTATGAAGCAATATGCTCAGTTTCTAGGATTAGACATTGAGCACATGATTCGTCAAAATCCTCAAGTTTTTCATATGCCAGCAGAGAAGCATGAATTTTCTTATGGTATTGGAACTTTAGAAGTACGCGGTAGTATGAGTGGGGGGGTTAAATGGTTACCCAATTTGCTATGGGTTGGTATTGCTGCATTTGTGTTGATTATTGCATGGTATCTAGCAAAATTCTTAGGTGTTCTTTAAAAAAACTAAAATCAAAGGAGAGATAATTTATGATAATGACTCACTTCGGGGATTATGAGTTATTAAGACCTTTGGGACGAGGGGCCTTAGGACAGACCTATCTTGCAGAACATCGTTTATTGCAAAAGCAGTACATTGTAAAAATTTTACCCGAAGAGCTCTCTTCTGATGCCGATTTTATTACCCGATTTGAAACACACATTGTTCAACTAGCTCATTTAAATCATCCTCATATCGCAAAAATTTATAACGCATTATTTTTAGATAAGCGCTATGCAATTATTATAGAAGCTATTTTAGACGAAGATCAACAACCCAGCTTAAATCTATCGCAATTTTTACAGAAATTTCCTGATTTGCCAGAAGAGACCATTCTCTGTTTTGCTCAACAAGTGAGTTCTGCTCTTGATTATGCGCATATCCAAGAAAAACCACTTGCTCATGGAACATTGAAACTCAGTAATATTTTAGTTCGTTATACCTCTAAAGGACCAGAAACTATTATAACAGATTTTGGTTTATCACAGATCATTGGACCGCTTGCTGTCTTGAGTCGCATCTATCATGCAATGAGCTCTTTTTACAGCCTAGAAATCGGTTGTGATACAAATGGTAAAAATTATGCAATAGGACCTTGGGATGAAGCTTGTGCTAAAGAAGTCCACCGTTCTTTTGTCGAACAATTCCCCTTTTTATCTCCAGAGCAAAAAAGGCAATTTAATTGGACAAGCCAGCCTAAAGCAGATGTATGGGCTTTTGGCGTGTTATTATATTATCTTTTGATGCGTAAGTTTCCTGAAGGTTTTTTCGATCTTCCTTCTCAAAAAATCTCTGATCTTAAATGGCAATGGGATGCTTTAATTTGTAGTTGCTTGCAAACAGAGCCTGAAATGCGTTTAGGGCCCCTTCAAGAAAAAATGAGCGAACTGGTCAATATTTCTGCTCTTTCCTCTTGTGAAGCGCATTTAAAAAGACTACAAGCAGAAAAATACATTATGGGGACTAAATTTTCCTTTACCACAGCCTGTCACGCTAAACCCATCTTAAATCCCCAAGAGCTCACAAGACCCTCTTTTGAACCAGATCCCGGGGCTATTTTTCAAGCAGAAATGACGGTTTCTCCCTATAAACCAAAACCACAAGTAGAAAAAGCTATTCAACCCATTTTAACCAATATGGTCATCATCCCCTCCGGTGTTTATTTGAGGGGTAGTAATCAAGGTGCACGTGATGAACATCCTCGACATTCAATCCACATGCATTCTTTTGCTTTAGATATTCATCCTATAACAAATGAGCAATTTGCCCGTTTTTTAGAAGTGATGGGAGGAGAAAAAGATGGGCAAAATAATGATATCATCCGTTTGCGTGAATCTAGAATTAAACGCAGTGGAGGAAAACTTAGTATTGAATCAGGTTATGCTAAACACCCTGTAGTAGGCATTACGTGGTATGGAGCTATAGCTTATGCTAAATGGATAGGAAAAAGACTTCCAACCGAAGCTGAATGGGAAATTGCTTCTTATGGAGGAAAAGAAGATTTTCTTTATCCAACAGGACAAGATATAGATCGAACACAGGCTAACTTCTTCAGTTCCGATACTACAGCTATGCTTAGCTATCCTCCTAATGAATACGGACTATATGATATGGCAGGCAATGTCTACGAGTGGTGTCAAGATTGGTATGATTATCAGTATTACGATCTGTCCATCCAAGAACCAAATCATCCTCAAGGACCACCACAAGGGGTATATCGCGTACTGCGTGGAGGGTGCTGGAAGAGTTTAAAAGAAGACCTTAGATGTTCTCATAGGCATAGAAACAACCCAGGAACCATGAATGGAACCTATGGATTTCGTTGTGCAGCAGATGTGGCGATTAATCCTTAAAGCAAATAGGAAACCGTTGTTTGAGTAGGGGATATTAACGCTTTTTCCAAAAGGTAGATTAACCAGGAATCTTTAGAAGAAAGTCCTGTTTGATTAACATGGATTTTTTCTTTGAGACAGTATGCTTCATTCATACTTAATTCTATAGCTTGTAAAGCTTGTTCGGTTTCTCCAAAATCTATCATAACAAAAGGTTCATTTTCATCAGATGCATGGATAGAATCTAGGGTTGTATTTAGTCTCTCAAGAGAGTTTAAGTCTATTGATGGATTATTGTTTCGATCTTTTTCTGTATCAAGAAAGACAAGTACCTCATTCTTCAATTTTTCTAATTCAGCTTGTTTTGTTTTCAGCTCAGCTAATTTTGTTTTTGTGTAAAAATCATATTTACGATTGTCGATGGTTGAATCAAATCGTGCACCGTTGAAGAATGGTATTCTGTGGTGTATGGTTGTTAAAAGACCAGAAGGTGAAGTAACATGTAAGTAATTTGCTTGTAAATTTGCCTGAGTTGTTAAATCCTCTGGTATGAATAAATTTTTATAGCCCACCCATGTCACTATATCTTTTTCGTGATAGGCAAAGTTAAGCTCAAGCTCTAACGCAGAACTCTTAAGTTTATTTACTTCTTTTTCCCATTGATCAATTGTAAGATCATCTAGTTTAGGGGAGCAAAATGCAGAACAAGAGATATGGGATAATTTAGAAATAGGAGGATACCTAACTTTTTCGTTAAAAAGCTCTACACAAAAAGCCAAAGCCCTTTGTGCATCTATTGCACCTAAAGAATGCCCACAGATTTCTAAAGCTGGCTTTTCTGTTGCTTTGCAATAGCTATTTATCATTGTAGCTATTTTTTCTTTATGGGTATCAAAAACGGTTTTTCCAATACCATTAGTGTCTAAGATGTCGCGTTTCATACTTTCTATGCCATCAGTTCCTCTAAAAATCAATTGAGCTGGAAGAGATAGCTCTTTATTTATAGGATTAAATAAATAGCAATGCAAGCCCTTTTCATTAATATGATCTTCTAGTTTATGGTAGATAAGACCATGTTTTTTAGTAAGAATAGGGATGATCATGTTTTTACAAATAGTATCGGGCTTGGCATAACCTGCAAACTTAGCTATCTGTTCAGAAGAGGCCAAGAAAAGAAGTTTTTTTTCCTCTTCTATAAAACTTTTAGCTTCCTCAGCTAACCTATGTATGTGGTATTCATATTTCGTATAGGCTACACGTTTACTATTAAAATCCTTGGGAAGTTGGCCTAATACTTTTTCCAATTCTTCCCATAAAATCTTTGCTTCCCCCGGCAATAAATGTTCTAGTGGGTTACGGAAAAAATCCACTAGCTTCTTTATATCCTGAGTAGATAACTGAGAGAGATCTTCTGCTTTTTTAGATAACTGTAAATAAACTTCACCTTGATTAACCCTTATTAACAACTGATTTAAATTATCAGTAGTTATTCCATGACCCATTAAGGCAAATGCATGTAAAAGATCCGGCTGTGTTAGATTCTCTGGTAAAGAGACTTGTTCCCAAGACTGCATTCTCTCTATAAGCTCTTTTTCAAATAACTCAGAAGCTGCTCCAAAGAATTCTTCTTTTGTAACCTGTGATTTTTGGAGCAAGGTACTAAGCACAGATTCTTCATGAATAGTAGGCCAAGGAGTGTAAGTGATTTGTGCTTTCTGAGCTTTTATAAGAGGGTTTAAAGGAGAAAGTATTTCTATATTTTCATAAAAGGTTTCTTGACTGATATGAATAACAGGCAAAGGAAAATAAGAAACTTGCGCTTTTTGAAGATTAGGGGTTTGTAATTGCAATGGTCGAGTTTCTTCATTCATAGGATAGGACACAGATGCCTTAGGAAAGTAAAACACTAACTCTTTTGTTTGTTTTGGAAGGATTTCTGAATGAGCTATTTGTGAGGAGACACAAAAAGCTTTTGTCACAAAATCTAGTGGTTCTGATTCTTCAGGAATAATAGAAAGATTCATACATGAAGGTTTTTGCTTTTTTTCATATGGTGGTGGAAATGCTTTGCAAATGATTTTTGCATCTTTAAAGATAGATAAGAAAGAAGAAAGTAATCCTATTTTTTTTAATACTCTACACAAACGAGAATAAAAACTTCTCCATAGAAAAGTGCCAATAGGCTTCGTTGTAGCTTTTACTTTTCTAGTAAAGGAAGATTTTTGTTGGCCAAGTATTGTTATTATACTTTGGATCGAAGTAAGCACAGGCCTTGCAAGAGGACTTTGTGCACAACTACTTATAAACCGAGGGGTTTTGGGGAGTTGGTTGGGTAGCTTAGAAAAAAACCAAAAACTAATATTTCCCATAAGTCTATAAAAAATTAATTAAAAACACATTATATCAGTTATGGAAATAATAATAAATTTAAATAATTAATTTGATTGTAAACAAGATATTAAACTTTAATATAATGAGAGTTCATGAACCTATCTTGAATTGAATATAAATTTTCGCTATGATACCAGATCTTTTTATTTTTTAACTAAAGACAGATGACATGAGCAAGCAAGGATTAAATGAA
>NZ_JAAVTY010000075.1:0-7658 GCF_018642185.1 Candidatus Rhabdochlamydia sp. W815
GTCAGCTCTCTGGCTAGGGGTCAGTTTTTTCATACTCAATAGCTTAACACAAAACAAAATATTTTTCTATCCGATTGAATCGGAACCACTATATCATCAAAAGTTGGCAAAAAAAACCAAAAAGTTTTAGAATTAACCCACTCCATCACACTTTGGGACTAAACATTCCATCGCGATTAATCCGCTGTAGCCTTATTTATAATAGATTTCTTGCATAACCCCTTATTTTAAAGCTTTCATTTATAGATTCCTAATCTTAACAAAAGCATTTCCAGCTATATCGCTCAAACAATCATATCTCCTGGATTAAAATACTTTAAAATTTTAGATTGCTTATTGGTTATGCAAGAGATCTAATGTTTTGGTAATCCTGTATGGCTCGTTCGATAAAGTCTATTTGATTTTCTTGTGTTTTGAAAATTTTTAAAAACTTTGCCTTTTCTTCTTGTATACGTTCTGGGACTCTTTCTGGATTAGAAAGAGAAATTGTCATTGATTTATAATAGGTGTAAATTTTTTGTATGTTTTCTGTGTATTGTTTTTTGAAAATTTGTCTTTTATCTATCAAAGAACTAACTAACCTTGCACTGTCTTGACCTGCATTTGATTAATAAAATTTATCTCTAGTCAAAGAGAGGTTTTTGCTAAAGCAATTTCTTTTTCTTGATGCCTTTCTGTAAGAGAGCTGTTTTCTTTTAAATTTTTCGAATAGTTTTATTGTTTATTTATTACATTTAGTTTCTTTATAAATAATAAAATGAATTAAAAGACTGTGAAATTAATTCATTTTTATGTTTTAATAAAACTAAGGTCGATTAAATTAGCACAAACTATAAAAAGAGAGCTAATCATGGCAGAAAATTCTTTAGCAGCCGCAGCAGAGATAGTAGCTACTCTCTCTAATTTGAGTGAGGAACAATGCTCTTCATCTAAAGATGAAGCGTACATAAAAAGCATTCTAAGGAATGCGTTGTCGGAAATTAACAACCCTCAAGAGCTGAAACGCATTCTAACAAATCTTGCAAGTACAAAAGGACTTAGTGATAGCGTACGTAATTGTTTAGATATCCTTATGCCAAAAGTAAATAAGCTTTGCAATGCAGAAGAAGCATCAAAAAGCTCTCCGGGGGATTCAAAGCTCAATGATAATGTGAGAAAAATTAAAGCGTGTGTAAATACCGTTCTTACCAAGTTACAATCAGAAAATAGTCAAGCGCTAACTAAAGATAGAATACAGTTGAATCATTGGACCCAGGCTCAAGATACTGTTGGATCTATGGCAAAGGCAATTCTTTACATATAGGGAACTTTATGAAAAAAGACAAAGAGATCGAAAAAATCGAAATGTTTTTAGAAGAAGGGGTGGAGTATAAAGACACCCATTTTGAAGAGTTATTGAATTTGATGAACAAATTGATGGTGGATCTAAAAGAAGCGGTGTCCAAAGGAAGCCAAGAACAGCAGAAAATAGCTGCTGAGAAATTAGAGCAAGCAAGACACTTGTTATATGATTATCTCGAATCAGCAACAGAGAAACTAGGTTTAGAACAAGATCAACTACAATTGATTTTGTCCTATTTTTTTAATACAGTCTCGCCGAATCGAGATAGGCTTGTGATTTTTCAACAAGAGTTTGAAAAAAATAGCAAGGAAGTAGAAAAACTTATCGATGCAAAAATACCTCAGAAAAAAAAGCGAGGTACATTAAAAAAATATGCCCAGAAGTCCAGCTGGGTTCAATCTTAAGAAGGCTTTTTTATGTCTCTACAGATACAACAAATACCATTTATAGAAGAAGCAAATCCTAATAACCTTTTTATCGAAAAGGAAAAAGGTTATGACATCAATCTTTTATTAGTACTTGCCATTCTTGTTTTGGTTACAAATTCTAAAGGGACGGGAGCTCTTGATCGGGTTGTTAAAAAAATGGAAGAAGCAACACGTATAACAGAAGAGCTAAGAGGTTTTCAAGATAACCTGATCATGCTCAATGAAAAGATAGGTAAATTTCAACTATCTGCGGAAAAAGAGCCTACTGCGCAGTCTTGGGAAAAAGATCAAATAGGCAATATCATCAAAGAGTTTGCAAAAGGGGTTTTGGATCTTCAGAAAAATATTACAGAGCTTGAAAAACGTGTAAAAAAATATCCTGATCTCAAAACTCTTTTAGCATCTACGCAAGATCTTTTTAGATGTTTTAACGAGCAATTTAACCCCATAGATAGCCGTAGTATAATAGATGCTATTTCCGATTGGGAAGAAGATCAAGATCTAAATTTTCATGGAACGGATTTGCATTTTCAACCCAATGCTCAAAAAAAAGATCCTACCCAATTTAATCGCATGATTGCTTGGGCAATGACACAGGTTTATTTAATTAATGAAGGAAAAATCAAAGATCCAAAAGCGGAGAATCCACTGGAAGATTGGAATGCAGATGACAATGCTAGTATGCAAATGCTCATTGGACAGTCTCAACAAAACTCTATTGAAATGAAATCCTATATGACTCTAATCACGTCTTATAATAATACAATGAAAGCATCCCTACAGGCTTGTAAAAAAGAAGTACAAAACATGGTGAGGGAGCAAATCAGTCAAAACTAACAAGGAGGAATTTATGTCGGATATAACAACAACTACTTCTTCTAAAAAAATAATAGGGCCTATTTCAGAGCCTATTAAACCTGTTAAGTCAAAAACAAACCTCCCGCAGCAACAAGGAGAATTACCTTATACAGGATCAACAGATCCGATTCCACCAGAGCAGTTAAAGCAGATCGAACAAGATCTTGCCCGTTTATACGCACCAAAACATGTCGCGGCTCTCAAGAAATTTAGTGAAAAAGATCTACAACAAATCAAACAAGAAATCGCTAATCTATCCCCCAAACAATTAGAAGATCTAATGAATCAATTGAAAAAACATTTTAGTCAATTACAAGCTACTCTAACCGAGCTAAAAAAACAAAAAAAAATAGATCCTGAAAAAGCAGAGCTTATTTTAGATACTATAGATACCCTTGGCTCCAAAGATCTACAAAATTTCTCAAAAGATGATCAACAGAAATTAAACAACACAATTGATGCTCTCAAAGAAAAGGTAATCGATCTGATCAAAAATAAACAAGTAGACCCCGAAGAAGCGAATGTCTTAATCCTCTTTTTAGCCTTTGCAAAAGCTCAAATGGATCAAAACGATAAAGCCATGTTAGCTGGAATCCAACAAACCAAAGTAAAAACGACCCAGCTGGAATTGCAAGCTGAGAAACAAAAAGATCTCGCTGGTCAATCGACCCAAGGACGGCATTTCAGTAATACGAAAGCGCTTATTTTTGGAGTGCTTGCAGTCGCCCTAGGCGCGCTATTTGCATTTTGTACAGGAGGAGCAGGTAGTCTCGTATTAGGAGCTTTTCTTGGAGCTACCGCAGGAGCCATATCAATCGGAGCTGTTGCAGGTGTAGCAGGCAATAATTCTAACGCTCCAGGACTGGAAGGGGTAACAGATACAGGTCCTGATTCAACAATAATGAGTAAGTTACAAGCTCTGCTTGCTTATTGTAACACGCAAACGCAAAAACTCTCTTCTCAACTTGGCTCTACGGAAAAAATATTTGTGGAAAATGCCTCCGATAGATCTGCCCAGTTAGGTCAGCAAGCAGGACAAGCTATTACTGACATGGGCAGAATCATGGAAACTAAATAGGAGTTAAATCATGTCATTATCCATCTTAGAAACAAGCTCTCTTTTGCAGCATCTTCAAGGAGCTAGTACCAAAGTACAAGTAACCCAAATGGAGACTGTTAATCAGTTGACACAAATGCTGCAAACCTTAGCTGACCAGAGCCTTTCAGAAGCAGAAAAAATGGCCTTTATTACAAAAATAGCGGGTTATGTACAAATAGCTACTCTTTTCTTAGGTCCTCTTCTAGTACTTGGTGGAATCTTAGCAGCAGGAGGAGCGCTCTCTGGCCTCTTAAGCGAAGCAGCTGTAGCTGGAGCAGAAGGCTCTCTAAACTTAACGCAGGGAGTACTTGGTGGAACTCAAGGTGTATTAGAAACTACAAGTAGCGAAAAAAAAGCGAACATACAAAAAGATAAAACAAGTATCGCTGCCCTGCAGACAAATAGCGATGATACCTTGAAGACCGTAGAAAAAGAAATGGAAGAAACCAAAGAATACACAGAAGGGGTTATTAAAATCCTTAATAATGATGCAAAAATAGCTGCTCAAAAGACCATGCAATAAAAAATCTTTTTAATTAAACTTGTTTTACAAGTTAAAGACTTTTCTATTTTTAAAAGAGGTTCTTGAATAGCGTACAAGAACCTCTTTTTTTTAAGCCTTTTTGCCAACAGATTATTTTCATAGAGAACCCAACTTTATTATATTAATACTTAATAAGATATAAATTGTTAATTATATTAAAATGTGTTAATATAATAAACAAGAGATAATCAACATAAAGGTAGATCTAAAAAGTAGACAACAAAGTTACTTAAAAATGCTAGGAACCTCAGTGTTAAGTTTAATTAACTAAGAATAGGAAAGATAAGACAAAAAAGCAGTGCAAAAAGACCACTTAATGTTGTACAAGTTCATTTGCGAAAAAACAACAACAAAAAGAGGTCAAAAATGGAAAAGCTTGTCGAATTATACTGCTCTATAGATGATTTTTGGAAGGATTTTAACAAGCAATGGGAGCAACATTTAATTACCAAAGGCAAATTCTCAAGAGGCCCTAAAGGGAAAATGTCTATTCCTGAAATGATGACAATATCTATTTTGTTTCACCAATCAAACTACAGGAATTTCAAACACTTCTATTGCATTTATGTAATGGTTCATCTCCGTAAAGAGTTTCCTACTCTTATTAGCTACAGCAGATTTGTTTACCTTGTAAAAAATATTTTTATCCCCCTATTCGCTTATCTTTTACATAACAAAGGTAAAATTACTGGAATTAGCTTTAACAAAAGAATTAGGAGAAATAAAGTTTTTGCAAGATTTGCAAAAATGGGAAAAACAGGAGCAGGATAGTTCTTGGAAATTAAACTTCATTTAATAATTAATGAAGTAGGAGAAATTCTAGCTTTTCAATTAACACCTGGAAATACATCAGACGTTTCTGTAGCTGGTATTTTGTCGAAAGGAATTACTGGGAACTTATACGGCGATAAAGGATACATTTCAGGAAAATATGGATAGAGGTTTGCAATTATTCACAAATTTAAGAGCCTGTTTAAAATCTTTTCAAAAGTAGAACAATAAAAGCGAGAACCACCATATTCAGGCTTGTATGTAGTTTTCTTTCGCAATATTATCCTTTGATGATGCATGTAAAACCGGCTAGACTTAACGCAAAAAAGAGTTTTCTTTAAAATGAGATTTTTTTTGAGGGAATGCGAACAGACGAATTATATCCTAACTTATTTTGCTGAACATGCCCGTGATATTAATCATGATGCGATCAATAGATACTTGAGGAAAAGAGAGAAGTTGACTGCATCCCTGTTATGGGAACATGCTCGACAAGAGAATAGTTTTCATTTGGTCAAAGCTACTGCGTTTTACTCCTATTAAACATCGGAATTTCTCATTGTTTAATCTTATGCCATCGTATTTTTTTTAAAAACGCACAGGAAAAATTTGAACAAAATGATAATATGTTTTAACATTTTCTTGTTTATTAAATAAGAGTAACTATTTATGTCAAAATCTCTATTTGAAGATTGGTATCAAAAACATCAAGAGGAAATCTTGAATGATTTTTTTGCGTTTTTACGTTTTCCCAGTATTAGCACAAACAAGAAGTATGCACAGGGCATTAGAAAGACAGTGGATTGGCTGAGTGCATATATGAAGAAGATAGGGCTTACAGTAGACATATGGGAAACTTCCCATTTTCCTGTGATTTTCGGTTCTTATCTAAAAGCAGATTCTAATCGACCTACTTTGCTGATTTATCATCACTACGATGTGCAACCAGTTGACCCTATAGACTTATGGGATAATGATCCTTTTGACCCTATTTTAAAAAACAATTGTGTATATGCGCGCGGAGCTTCTGATAATAAAGGACAATGTTTTTATTCTTTAACCGCTTTAAAAGCTTATTTAGAATTAAGCAAGCAAATAGATATAAACATTAAAATAATCATTGAAGGAGAAGAAGAATCAAATAGTAAAGGGCTAAAGGAAATTCTCAATACAAAGACCAAAGAACTAAAAGCAGATTATCTGGTTATTGTAGATTCAGGAATCCCAAGTTTAGCCTCTCCAGCAATTACTTTAGGAATGCGAGGAATAGCAACGATTGAAGTAACTTGTAAGAATTCCTTTGTAGATTTACACTCGGGAAGCCATGGTGGAATAGCCTTAAATCCGAACCGCGTTTTGGCCAAATTATTAGCCAATATGTGGGATTCTTCAGGTAGGGTGGCTATCCCGCATTTCTACGATGAAGTGCAGCCCGCTTTGAAAAGTTGGACGAGCTTTTTGGATATGACATTTGATCAAAATCGATATACTAAAGAATTTGGTGTACATGCTTTTGCTCATGAAGAAGGATACTCTTTTTTAGAATCAAATTGGTTAAGACCTACTGTGGAAATAACTGGTATGTGGGGGGGCTATATAGAAGCTGGCTTTAAGACAGTGATTCCCTCCGTGGCACATGCGAAAATTTCCTGTCGATTAGTTCCCAAGCAGGATCCTCAAAAAGTGGTTCAGAGTATCGTAGAGTACTTCAAAAAACAGGCGCCACCAGGTATTAACATTTCTTGCAAAACAGAAGAGGGATATGGAGCTTTTTGTTGTTTTCCTGATTCTGTGATTGCCAAAACAGTTGTTTTGGCATATCAAGAAATATTTAAAAACCCTTGCAAATATATTGCATGTGGAGGATCTGTACCCATTATACCAGATCTGACAACCGCTAGTTCTGCAGAAACAATAATCATGGGTGTATCTCTTAGCACGAATAATATTCATGCTCCTAATGAGCATTTTAGCCTGGAATGCTTTAAGCTAGGTTTTTTAGTAATGACGAACATTTTCACACGATTGTCAGAGCAAGGAGATAAGGAAAAAGATTTTTGGTCAAAAGAAAAGCAATCGAAGGGCGTTTCTCTAGATAGAACTTGAGTTGACAGACAGAACTTCTCCGTTCTTATTTTTTTGAGCGTTGTTTATTTTCATTTTGGATTTGTTTTTGCTCCGGAGACATGGGAAATAAGAGCCTATCTCCCCACAGAGATACATTAAACTCCAATTCTGGGTTCATAAGATATACATAATTTCTGTGATATAAGGGAATGACAGGCATATCATCGATTAGAACTTTTTCAGCTTTTTCTAGAGTTGATAAGCGCTTATCGCCTTCCTTGTGGTTAGAGAGGTTGATTAATTCGATAAATTTAGGATGTTCCCAACCCGTGCAATTCCTTCCATAATTTCTATACTTAAACATTTGAAGGATACACATAGGATCATCATAATCAGAAAGCCAGCATGAAAGACACATGGTGTAATCTTTATTGTATAGCTTATCTAAAGCAATGCTAAAGGCCCTTTCAACCTTGAAGTGCACAAAAAAGAACATATAAATACTTGAAAAAACATCTATTGTGCACCCGAGCATAGCATGTTTGTAGA
>NZ_JAAVTY010000076.1:0-7604 GCF_018642185.1 Candidatus Rhabdochlamydia sp. W815
ACATTTTTATACAAAAGATAACATCTTCTTGCAAAATAGAGCAGTTTTTTCAAAAAAAACTAGTTATGCAATTCTTAATTTGAAATCAAACTAGTATAGATTGATTATTGACATCTTAAAGTTATTCTCGGAAACGATATCCTACACCGCGCACTGTTTCAATCCAATCAAAGTTAGGACCTAGTTTTTTGCGTAAGGATGCGATGTGTACATCTATGTTCCGATCGACGATAAAAGCATCGTCATTATGGATATCATCCAGTAATTGATTGCGTGTTAAAACTTTGCCGCGGTTTGTTAGAAGGCGGCGTAGAATGCCGAATTCAGATAAGGTAATGGTAATTACTTTATCTCCTTTGCGGAGCAAATAACGATCTACTTCTAAGGAAAATTCGCCAAAGGTAATGATTTTTGGCGCCTTTTCAGGTTCTTTAGCACGGCGTAAAACAGCTTTAATGCGAGAGAAGAGCACTTTAGGAGAAAAGGGTTTAGGTACATAATCATCAGCGCCTAGTTCTAAACCTAAAATCATGTCTAACTCTTCTGATTTAGCTGTTAGAATGATGACGGGAATGCCACGTAGATCGGGGTTTGCTTTCATTTTACGGCATACGTCAAAACCGTTTTGTCCGGGTAACATAATATCGAGAATGACCAAATCTGGTTTTTCTCTTTCAATAGCGCGATAACCATTTATGCCATCTACTTCAACATGCATCTTGTATCCAGATGCTTCTGCTTGTAATTTGATTAGCGCTGCAATATCTTCTTCGTCTTCGATTAGCAAGATTCTTTTTTTATGACTCATCTATGACCTCGTTT
This sequence comes from Candidatus Rhabdochlamydia sp. W815, assembly GCF_018642185.1. NCBI lineage: Bacteria > Pseudomonadati > Chlamydiota > Chlamydiia > Parachlamydiales > Candidatus Rhabdochlamydiaceae > Candidatus Rhabdochlamydia > Candidatus Rhabdochlamydia sp. W815. The sequence goes on from NZ_JAAVTY010000076.1 coordinate 823, forward strand.
AGCAATGGATAAATTAAGTTTGTTTTTTAATTCAAGCAGAGAAATTAAATTTTTTTCACGCTTTTTGTGTACTTGTGTCATGATGAGGGGCGATGTTTTTTCGATGGGATGGTGGAAAAATCGTTTGCTTAGTGTGGAAAATCTCTCTGGATCTTGCGATACAAAAAATTGGTATTTGGCAGGATCTGTTTGCTGGTTTAATAAATCTAGTTTAGATAAGAACTGTCTTGTTGTTTGGGCGCATCTGCTTGCTGGATCTAATAAGGGAATTTTATTCCCCATACACTGTCGAATGAGAGACTGAATGAGAGGATAATGCGTGCATCCAAGCAATATCGCATCAATCGATTCTTCTGTAAGGGGGGATAGATACTCCGTCACTGCTAATTGAATGATTGGATGATCAAAATATCCTTCTTCGATTAAGGGAACAAACAGAGGGCATGCAATACAAGATAGGGAAACATCAGGCAATTTGGTGTATAATTGTTTTTGATAAGTTCCAGATGCAATTGTAGCTCGTGTTCCTAAAACAACAATAGATTCATTAGGTTTAGTCTCCATAATTTCTTCTATGGCCTGCTCTATTATGGCTATAATGGGTACATTGATAATACTACGAATAATCTCTAAGCAAGCAGCACAAGCTGTATGACAAGCAATGATTAATAATTTGATATCTTGAGATAGTAAAAAATCTATGCTTTCTAAGACGTAAGTAGTAATTAACTCAATGCTTTTATTCCCATAGGGAAGATGTGCGGTATCTCCGAAATATGTGATATTTTCGTGTGGCAAGCAAGTAGAAATTGCTTGCATTACGTTAAGACCTCCTAATCCAGAGTCAAAAATGCCTATTTTTTTTTGACTGATATCACTCTGTGTCATGGGGAATTTTTAGCTCCTGTCCGGGGAATATGGTATCTTTAATCAGTTTATTATTTGCTTTAAGCTCTTCAACCGATACATGATGAAGCCTAGCGATTTTTTCTAAAGAATCTCCTGCTCGAACCTTATAAGATTTTACTCTTGTTTTTGTTGTAGAGGGATGTATTTTTTTAAGTAGGTCTGCTATTGTGTTTTTTAGCTCAGAGACATTTTGCAAGCCCTTTTCATGAGCGATTAATTGTGTGTTCATTTTGTTTAGATGTTCTAAGAGTTGCTCTATATCTTTTTTCAGGTTTTTTATCTCAGAAGAGAGTTTATCTATTGTATTTTCTTGCATTTGCATACGTGATTGAAGTTCTTTGCATTCAATGAATACAGGAGTTTTTTGTGCATCTATTTTTTCTTCCATTAATTGCATATCGACTTCAAATGTACGGATTTGATGCTTTAAATCTGCTATTTCTAATTGCAGCTCGTAAGAAGAGGGAATATATTCGCGTGTTTTCCCATAGCAAAAAGTGGTTATGAGCATGCATGTAAGAAAAAGGGTACTCATTATTTAAGAGGGATTGTAAATTTTGAATTCTGCACGTCTATTTTTGGCCCAAGCCCCTCTGCTGCATTCTCGAATAGCGGGTTTTTCTTTTCCATAGGAAACGGTGTGGACTCTTTCTGGATGGACTCCTTTTTGGACAAGCATAGAACGGATATAGTTAGCTCGTCTAGCTCCAAGAGAGAGGTTGTATTGCTCTGGCCCTCTTTCATCGCAGTGTCCTTCAACAAAAATAAACAACTGGGGATTTTTCTTGAGGTATTGTGAAATTTGATCGATGATTTGGTAGTAGTTTTTCCCCTCAATTGTATCTTTATCTGTATGGAAATAAAGGGTTCTAAAAATCTCTGCTTCAAATCCTTTAGGACAGCTAAATCCTTCAATTCCAGGCAGCCTTCCTCCTCCAGGGTCGTTTTTAGGAGGGGGAATAGCTGCTTCGCTAAACTGTTGCTGCAGGTCTTCTTCATTTAATGCAATAAACTCTTCTTCCATAGGACCTAGAAGATGGTCATAAGGGTCATTTGCATAATCCCATAAATCATTTGCCTTTTTATAATTACTAGATGTCAAGCTGTCTTTCCAGACAGAGAATCTATTTCCCATACACCCTGTTAAAAAACAGGTGCAGCTCAAAATTCCTATAATGGTTTTTTTATTCATTTTTTTCCTCTCTTAAAGTCCCCAATTAGGGTAGTGTTTTTTCCCAAGGCCTCGACTGATTTTAATAACTTGGGGTTGGTTTAAATTAACAACGTAAATTTCAGAGTTGCAATCTTGTGTAGAGTTAAAAATAATATGGTTGCTATTTGGAGCCCAAAAAGGATTTTCTTTATTACCAGGCCCTGAGGTTAGTTGCCACTCTTCGTTTTTTTCAAAATCGTAAATCCATATTTGCCGTATACCATTTGTTTTAGCACTATAAGCTAATTTTGTGCCATCAGAGGACCAAGATGGACAAGAGTTTTCTCGGTTTTTTTTAGTAATCATAACAGCAGGGGGGCGTTTTTTATCAGAGTTTATAGAGATAATGAAAATCCGCGTTCCTCCATCTTTATTGGAAGCGAAAGCAATTTTAGAACCATCGGGGCTAAATGCAGGAGAAGCTTGTACTGCATGTGGGTGTGAATAGATTTGAATGGGTTTTTCCATTTTACCCGTTTCGGGTGAAAATGCTTGGAGAAATAGATCTACACGGCCACTTGCATCAGAGATAAAGGCAATTTTATTTCTTTGGCTAGAAACAGCAGGTAGTAATTGATTTCCTCTTAAATGACTAACTCGTTTAGCTTTATCTGTTTTTGAAGCTTGAAAATAAATTTTAGGTTGACCTGTTTTATAGGATACAAAAAAGAAGCCTTCTTTAGAAGAGTTTTCTCTTTTAGGTAATAAAACAGGGCTGATGCAATAAGTTTTTTCTGAAGTGACTTGACATGCATTAGCTCCATCCCAATCGCATTCCCAAATTTCAGAAATCCATTTTCCTGATTCGTTATGTGGAATTTTTTGAGAGAATAAAATTCTGGTGCTAGCAACGCCTTCTATAGAAAACAAGGCTTTATGAAGAGCATCTGCTAATTTATGAATTTTTTTTCGGTCTTGCGATAAATTACCGCTAAGCAAAATAGGGCCGAATGTTTTCAAGCAAGACTTGCTGACATTAAAAAGATATAGGGTTAACTGCTTTTGGTTAACACAACATTTCAGTATATAAGGAATCCCAAATTTTTGCCAGTTTTGGATTTGAAAAGCTGCTGTTAGATCTTTGTTGCGGAGTAATTGTTCTTTATCAGACGTTCTTTGACAAACCTTTGTAGATCCATTATAGTCCAGATCGTAGCAAAGAATAGCTTCTAATTGATTTAAATAATGGACATCAAAAACCGCTTTTTGAGAAAAGATTTTGCCTAAGTAGATCGGTTGTAGCTGACTTATAGTTGGTAAATGGACTCTAATTTCCTCTTCTATTTTCTCCGCACAAACCACCGAGGAGAAAAGGGTAATAAAAAGATAGACGCTGATAAAATAGATATAGATTTTAGAGAGCATTGCAAAAAGTTAGGGTAAAAGTTTGTTCGTTATTAAGTGTGACTTTTTCATTGTATTTAGGTAATACAATGTTAGGTAAGCACTTTTCTAAATACAGTTTATTTGCTTTACTTTCTGCTTGAAGGACCAATAGCTCAATTATTTTACCAGCTGGGCTGACTGTTATTTTTACCTTTACTTCTCCATATTCAGGAAGCTGTAGTATCTGAGTGAGCTCTTTAACCAATGATGCTGTATAGCTAGGTAATGTAGGCTCTTCTTGTGCAGGAGCCACAGCTACTTTAGAAGGTAAAGATGCTGTAACAATTGTACTGCTTTTGCATTGTTTATCATCTTTTTGTTCAATTTTCGCAATACTTTCTTCTAATTGTTTGAGAATAGAAGGAGGAATATCAAATTCTTGAAGTGGGGGTTTTGGAGTAGGGATTCTTCTTTTCCTCTGTTTTATAACAGAGGAACTCTTTTTAACTAACGGTTTTATGGGTTTTGGAATGGGTGTTTTTTTTGGGGTTAGACTTGTTGTTTGTGCATTAGGGTAAGAGGATTTTAAAGAGATGGTTTTTACAACAAGATTCTGCGGTTTTTTACTTTGTTTCTGCGGCTTTGATCCCATTAACATGCCCACAAACCCTATGTGGGCGCTTATCAACAAAAAGAGAAGAATCTTCTGATCCATACTCTCATCCAGATTTTACGATGACATCAAGCTGCTCAAATCCTGCTAATTCTGCTGCATTCTTAACAGATTGATAAACTCCAAATTGTGCTCTTTTATCGTGAAAAAGCTGCAGAGGGATATTGCCTTGTTTTTGATGAAGGTCTTTTAGGCAGTGCATTAATTGTGCTTCAGAGATTCTTGTTTGATTTAACCAAATAGAATTATCTTCATGCACATAGATAGTAGCTATTGCATTTTCATAAACAGGGTAGGTTAATTCAGAAGAAAAAAAAGAGAGCTGTACACGATCTACTTCTACCATAGGGGCAATAAGAATAAATAAAATTAACACAACAAAAACGACATCAATTAGTGGGGTTAAATTGACCAGGTTTTCTTCAGAGGAAATCTCTTGATAAGAGAACTGTCTTTTTTGACGCATCAATCCAGATCCACCCTGCGATATTGTAGTTCTAAATAAGAAAGAAGCTCATATAAAAAATCCTGCATTTCTGAGGAATAATTGGAAATTCTATGTTTTAAGTAATTATAAGCAATTAAAGCGGGGATTGCAATAACAAGGCCTAAAACAGTGGTTGCCAAAGCTGTAGAAAGACCTCCTATAATCACACTATTAGAACCAATGGAGCTACTGTTTTGCAAACCTGAAAAAGTCACTAAAATGCCCCAAACCGTTCCTAATAAACCTAAAAAAGGAGCAAGTGATACAATAGTTGGTAGAATAAATAGGTTTTTTTCGAGTTGTTTTACATGATAAGAAATCGTGGTCAGTACATGGCTTTCCACAGCCTCTAAATCAGTAGAGGATAGATAGATCTTAGGCTTTTCCAAATCTTGTGTAGAAAAATACAAATTCTTGTTGAGAATTTCTCCTGTTTTTACTTTAAGAGATCCGAGAATATGAGCAAAAGGGTGCAGATCTTTACAAGCGTTTACCTCTTGTAAATCTATTTGTAGCATTCTTTCCTTTTGACTTGTGTAGTTTTTATAGAAAATTTGAGATAAACGAGCGGTTCTATGGGTAACTTTAATTTTCTGGATCAGTATAATCCAACAGATCAGAGAAAGGCCGATTAAGGCCAACATAATTGCTTTGCCAAAAACATCGGACTGGGCATAAGCATTGATAAATGTAGTAAAACTAGCTATTGGGATTTCAGGCATGATCATACGAAGGGTTCTTCCCTAAAGAGATAATGGGAAAAAAGAAATTTGTCAATCTTAAACATTCGATAGGAACGATTATCAACTTTTGTAGTTATGACTTTGCTTTTCTATCTCTTTGTATACAGGCTGCTCAAGAGTTTTCCACACAAATTATTGTGCCTGTCTGTGATCATATGTTTAGCGGGGAAAAAGAAGATTCTCTTTTTTTACAAAAGGTTTATGCGCTTTTTCCTGATGTGCAATTCATTGAATTTCCTTTCAATATCTCTAAGAAACACGACCCTCATTATTGGCATAATTTATCCCGTTTGATAGGTAGTTTTTTTTTACAAAAAGAGATTCAATATGTGCTCTTTCTCGATTGTGATGAAATTGTAGACACAAGCCATTTTATAAAATGGCTAGAGCATTTTAACTATACTCAATACACAGCAATACGGCTTGCTAATTACTGGTATTTCCGCAGTAGCTCTTACCAGGCGACGAATTGGGAAGACACGCCTCTTTTCTTAAAAAAAACCAGAGAGAATCTACAAGCTCTTATGCATCCACAAGAAAGAGCGGGTACCTATTTCTCTGTGCAGTCAGAGAAAAAACGGATGTGCTTAAGCTTGGACAAAAAGCCCATGGTTCATCATTTTAGCTGGGTTCGGACAAAAGAACAGATGCTAAAAAAAGTATCTAATTGGGGCCATCGTAAAGAGCGTAATTGGAAGCATTTAGTAGAGCAGGAGTTTTGTTCTTCTTTTCAAGGAACCGACTTTGTCCACGGTTACTGTTTTGAAACCGTGGATCCTTTTACTATTGATTTATCAGCTCAACCTCTAGAAGTAGCCTCTAATGCTAGCATAGTGAGGCTTAAAGCTCATGAGGTACATTGTATCGATCTTTCTATACATTTTGAAATTGATTTGCCTCAAATCGCTCATCTTTTAAAGCATTTTTAGTTCTAAAATAGTTAGTGAATTTTTATAAAAGTAGTATTAGAGCCTGTTTAAAATCTTCTCATTAAGGTATAATGATAGTTTTCATAAAACCTTTGGAGGTAGTTATGACCTGCTCTTATCCAAGCGATATTTCTCGTAAACAATTTAGCAAAATCCATCTAAGCGCCTGTTTAAAATCTTTTCATTAAGGTATAATGATAGTTTTCATAAAACCTTTGGAGGTAATTATGACCCGCTCTTATCCAAGCGATATCTCTCGTAAGCAATTTAACAAAATCCATCTAATACTTGAGTCTACACGCAAAAAAACACGTCCACGAATAGTTGATCTATACTAGTGCCGATTCAAACGGCTAGCTTAATGGGATTTAAGTCAACGACTTGAAACTTGTCGTTTATCCTACATTTCAAAATATCTGTTATTTTCGGTATCTCTTCTAAGAAGAATCCTCTAATTGCCTGAAAAAAAGTCACCGACGTTTCGTAATATCGATTGTATACC
>NZ_JAAVTY010000077.1:0-7568 GCF_018642185.1 Candidatus Rhabdochlamydia sp. W815
ATCTACAAACATGCTATGCTCGGGTGCACAATAGATGTTTTTTCAAGTATTTATATGTTCTTTTTTGTGCACTTCGAGGTTGAAAGGGCCACCTATATTGGCCAATATTATAAATCATTATCATCATCAGAGCTTCTATTCTTTTGGGTAATTTAAGAAAAATAAAATCGGCCATAAACCAAAGATCTTTTAAAAAACGAAATCCTCCCTCCACATTCTGCCGTTTTTTATATTCCTCTAGTATTTGTTTATCTTTATAGCCTTCTAAATCCAATTCATTAGTAGCCAAAATAAATCTTCCCTTCTTATTCAAAATATTGTTAATTGTTTCTTGATTTCTTCTAAACGATGTTTCCATTTTATAGCCAACTATGACCTTTTCAGCCCCATTTTTTGGTTTGCCTCGACCTAGATACTTACTAATAGACATTACTTGTGCCTCTTTCTAACCACTTCAAAAGCTTTAACAGCATCTTCCTCAAAATAAAATTCCGATTTTCAAAATGCCACAGAACTTGCTTTAGCTTCTTCTCTTCTTTTTCTATTCCCGTATAGTTCAAATTTAGTAAGGCTTCTTTTCCGTCTAACGTCTTATCGTATCGTCATCTAGGAGTAAAGCATGTGTTACTTGTAGGTATGTCCAATCTTCATCTAGCAATAAAATAGATTTGATTCTATCGCATAGCCTTTTATCCCGTTCATGGCGATGACGAGCCTTGAGGATGTCTTTTTGGTTTCTTGTGATAAAGTTCGCTTCAGGTTGCATAGAGCTAAGATTCACAACTCAATCAATGAGAAAAATTCCATAAATTTAGTATTTGAAAAGTCTTTTTTCTAATGCATTTCAGTATAATATCCTCGGCAGTAAGATCAAGATATCTTTTAATGCAATTTCTATCATTTTTTATCCTAGACAACGCTAAGTATTTTATGTAAAACATAGAAATTATTTTATAGTTTTAGGATCTTAAAAAAATGAAAAAGAAATATAGAGCCTTATTTTTCATTTTACTTTCTTTAGCTGTAATAATTCTATCGCTGGTGTATTTAAGCGGTATTGATATTGCTGTACTGAACCCTAAGGGAATGATTGCAGTAAAAGAACGCGACTTGTTTATCAAGATTACCTTGATCATGCTTATTGTGGTTATCCCTGTTTTTATCCTTACTTGGGTTATTTCTTGGAAATATAGAGAGGGGAATCAAGCTAAATATACACCGGATTGGGATAAACACTTATTATCTGAATCTATCTGGTGGGGTCTTCCTTGTGCCATTGTTCTAGCAATGGCGATACTGGTTTGGAAAAGTACTCATGAGTTAGATCCGTTCAAACCCCTTGAATCGGATAAGAAACCCCTTAGAATACAAGTAGTTGCTCTGCAGTGGAAATGGTTATTTATTTATCCAGAACAGGGGATTGCAACTATTAATTTCTTACAATTTCCAGAAAAAACCCCGATTAACTTTGAAATAACCTCAGATGCTCCCATGAATTCTTTTTGGATTCCAGAGCTAGGTGGTCAGATTTATGCAATGCCAGGGATGAAAACCAAACTACACCTTATAGCTAATGAAAAAGGTAATTTTAGAGGTTCATCAGCTAATTTAAGTGGAAGGGGTTTTGTGGGAATGACATTTATTGCTAAAGCCAGTTCTCTAGCTGATTTCTATCAATGGGTGGATTCATTAAGCGAATCCTCCAATTTTCTTAATTTAGCAGAGTATATCAGGTTAGCAGAGCCTAGTGAAAATGATCCTGCGACTTCTTATGTGCTAGAAAAGCAAGATTTATACGATTGGATTGTTAGGAAATATACGATGCCAATGACGAGGATGGATTGATATGTTTGGAAAATTAACTTGGGATGCTTTTCGTCAGGACCCTATTGAAATCGCAGCAGGAATCTCGATGATTCTTGGTTTGATGATTGTTCTAGGGCTTTTATGGTACTTTAAGCGATTTAGGTGGCTTTGGACGCAGTATTTAACCTCACTTGATCCCAAAAAAATTGGAGTGATGTACATTGTTGTCGTCTTTGTCATGTTACTAAAAGCGGTATTTGATGCTGGTATGATACGCTTACAACAGATTCTTTCTGTTAGTGATGCTCATGGTTATTTATCATCGCCTCATTTTCAGCAGGTTTTTACAGCTCATGGCACGACTATGATTTTCTTTGTGGGTATGGGTCTTGTATTTGGGATTTTAAATCTCATTGTGCCCTTGCAAATTGGCGCGCGTGATGTGGCTTTTCCTTTTTTAAACTCTCTAAGTTTTTATTTATTTTCTGTAGGAGCAGTTCTTCTTCTTTTATCTCTCATTATTGGTAAATTTTCCGGAACTGGTTGGGTAGCATATCCTCCGCTTTCAGGTCTTAAATACAATTCTGGAGTAGGGGTGGATTACTGGATATGGAGCGTGCAGATTGCAGGTATTGGTAGCTTGCTTTCAGGTATTAACTTTCTTGTTACTATTTTAAAAATGCGTTGTCCAGGAATGACTTTAATGAAAATGCCATTATTTGTTTGGAGTGCTTTATGTACGATGACTTTGGTTATTTTTGCTTTTCCAATCTTAACAGCAACTATTGGAATGCTCTCTTTAGATAGACTATTGCACATGCATTTTTTTACTGCTGATTTTGGAGGTAATCCCATGATGTACATCAACCTCATTTGGGCATGGGGTCATCCAGAGGTGTATATTTTGATTTTGCCTGCTTTTGGGATTTTTTCAGAAGTAGTTGCTACTTTTTCACAAAAGCGATTATTCGGTTACGATTCGATGGTATGGGCCCTTGTTGCCATTACTTTGTTATCTTTTCTTGTTTGGTTGCATCACTTCTTTACTATGGGATCCGGAGCTAATGTGAATGCTTTTTTTGGCATTATGACAATGCTTATCGCTATCCCTACAGGTGTAAAAATTTTTAACTGGTTATTTACCATGTTTAGAGGTCGAGTGTATTTTACAACCCCCATGCTCTGGTTTTTAGGTTTTGTATTTATCTTTACTACAGGTGGTATGACAGGTATTTTGCTATCAGCTGCACCGGTAGATTTTCAAGTACACAATAGCTTATTTTTAATTGCACATTTCCATTCTATGGTAATTGGTGGGGTTTTATTCGGTTTTTTAGCAGGTATTACCTACTGGTTTCCTAAGTTTATGGGTTTTAAGCTTCATGAAGGTTTAGGTAAATATGCCTTTTGGTGTTGGTTCATTGGTTTTTTATTAGCTTTCATGCCCTTATACGTTTTGGGGCTGATGGGAGCTAGCAGACGTCTGGATCACTATGAAGCATCTACAGGATGGCAGCCTTTATTTATAGTTGCAGCTATTGGGGTCACTATGATCATCTGCGGCATTGGAATTCAGATCTTGCAGATACTTGTAAGCGTTAAACAACGCAAAGCAAATAGAGACCTTACAGGGGATCCATGGAATGGTAGAACGCTAGAATGGTCCACTTCTTCACCACCACCGTTTTATAATTTTGCTATTCTTCCCGAAGTCCATAAAAGAGATTCTTTTTGGTCTATGAAACACGCCAAAGTAGCAGAAAAACCACACTATAAAGACATTCATATGCCCAAAAACACCCCGATGGGGCTATTTATTGGTGGATTTAGCTTCATTTTAGGGTTTGCTTTGATCTGGCATATTATCTGGCTGGGTATAATTGGGTTTATTGGAGTAATTGCCTGTATTGTTATTCGCATGTTTGATAATGATACCGATTATTATGTACTGGCTACTGAAATAGAGAAAATAGAGGCGAGATGCAAGAATCTATAAACCAAGAAAACACTGTCTTTGGATTTTGGGTCTATCTAATGACAGATTGTATTTTATTTGCAACGCTTTTTGCAACGTATGCAGTACTACGCAATAATATATATGGTGGGCCTTCTGGGTATGAGTTATTTTCCCTCCCGTTTACTTTAAGCGAAACCCTTATTCTGCTAACTAGTAGCTTTACTTGTGGACTTGCTATGTTAGCAGCACAGGTTAAGGATAGAAAAAAAGTACTTATTTGGTTAGGGATTTCTTTTTTATTAGGCATCGCTTTTTTAACAATGGAACTAAAGGAATTTACTCACTTGGTTCATGAAGGAAATAGCTGGCAGAGAAGTGGATTTTTATCTGCTTTTTTTACGCTTGTTGCAACGCATGGATTGCATATTACAGCTGGCTTATTATGGATGATTTTTGTTGTAGTGCAACTTTTACGTAAAGGGATTATTTGCGTTACTTTTAAAAGACTTACCTGTTTGAGCATGTTCTGGCACTTTTTAGATGTCGTATGGATTTTTATATTTACTATTGTGTACCTAATGGGAGCTGTATGAATCAAGAAACTGGAGCTTTTAAATCGTATCTGACGGGATTCTTTCTATCTATTTTATTAACTTTAGCGGCTTATTTTTTGGTAGTAGAGCACGTATTCAGCAGTAGAGTTTTAATTTCTATTATTATTGGTTTAGGTATTGTACAGATGTTCATTCAATTGCTCTTTTTTTTACACTTAGGACAAGAACCTAAGCCTTATTGGAACTCTCAGCTTTTTCTCTTTATGATAACGATCCTTGTAATTTTAGTAATTGGATCGCTCTGGATTATGGAAAATTTAAGGTATAATGTGATGCCAAATATGTAAGAGGGGATAAAAGAAATACATGATTAAAACTTATTTTATGCTTACTAAACCTGGAATTATATTTGGTAATGCAATAACTGCATTAGGTGGTTTTATTCTTGCATCGAAAGCACAGATTGATCCTTGGTTATTTTTAGCAACTCTTATGGGTTTATCGCTGCTTATTGCGTCGGCTTGCGTCTTTAATAATTATATTGATCGCAATATAGATAAAATGATGGAAAGAACTAAAAATCGAGCTCTAGCAAGGGGAATAATTTCTCTACAAAAGGCCATTATATTTGCCATTTTTCTCGGGTTGTTTGGCATCTTGCTTTTAATGCTATACACCAATCTTTTAACGACAATCATTGCGCTAACTGGTTTTTTTATTTATGTAATTTTGTATAGCTTATCAAAACACCGTTCTTCTTATGCAACCGCTATAGGAAGTATTTCAGGAGGTATACCGCCGGTTGTTGGTTATTGTGCTGTAGTTGATCGTTTTGATATGGGAGCTTTTCTACTATTTATGATCGTAGCTCTTTGGCAAATGCCGCATTTTTTTGCAATTGCTATGTATCGACTCGATGATTATGTTGCTGCATCAATCCCGGTCTTACCTGTTAAAAGGGGTATCTATATTACCAAGGTGCATATGCTGCTTTATATCATGGCCTTTCTTATCCCTGTATGTATGCTGATGCTATGGGGTTATACAGGATATGCATATTTGATAGTTATGGGGTTAATCGGTATTAGTTGGCTTTTATTGTGTATAAAAGGCTTTAAAAATACTAATGATAAGCTCTTTGGACGTCAAATGTTTCGTTTTTCAATTGTAGTCATTATGATGCTGTGCATCATGATCTCTATTAGCATAGCGTAAGGGTTCTATGCTTGGATTTCAAAAAGAAACCAAGTTCTTCTTTCTGTTTCATCTATGAATACCTCTAAGATACTAGCTGTTGCAACGTCGTTGTGTTCTGCGCAAATTTGATGTGTAGACCGCATATGAGCTGCATAGTTTTTGTTATCGTGCATGAGATGTTGAATCATTTTTTTTGGCTCTAGTATAATTTCATCATCTTTAATTTTTTGTAAGCGGCTAATATCATTTATCGAGCATATTGTTGTCCCACCTAGCTTGCGAACGCGTTCTGCTAAAACATCAATCATCGCAAAAATTTGTTCTGCTTGCTCATCGAATAAAAGATGATAATCGCGAAAATGGCTACCTGACATATGCCAATGGAAACTTTTTGTTTTTACATATAAAGCAAAAGCATCGGCAACTAAGGGATTAATGCTTTTACAGATTTCTTGGAGACCTTTTAAGTCATTTGGGGTGGCTAACTTTGTGGGTATTGTCTTTTTATTCATTTTTTAACTCCTTTTATTCTTTAACATAATACTTTGGATCATCAGCACGTCCATTCATATGATAAAAGAAACAGCCATCCTCTAGATCCCCATATAAGTACGTACCAAATTTTAAATGGATTGCATGTACTTCATCTAAACTTTTATTTAACAGAAATTTTTTAAAATTTTTATGAACATAGTCTTCCATATAGTTGTTTTTACACATGGGCATAATAAAATGATGATAATAGTCCACGCGTGCTATATGGGCATGATCAGACCATCCATAAATTCTTGTTAAAGGAATTAAACTGTTTCCTTCAATATAATTATCTGCAGGGCCAAAGCAAGAACTTTGCATATCTCCTGTAAGAGAAGAATGGAATTTACCGCTAAAATGAATCCATTTGATGTTCTTATTCATAAGCATAGAGCTTAAGCAAGCATTAAGATGGAATTTTTTTGTAAAACACATATCGTGTTGGTGAATGAAAACAAAAGGGGTTGTTACGTGTTTTAAAGCTAGGCGAATAGTGCCGGAGAGTTGGACCCATTCTTCACAAAATAGCAATTTTGTATTGGCAAAAATTGGGTCGGTCTTCTGAAGATCTTTAATTTTTTTCTTATATAAATCATATTTGGAACTGCGATCTTTAAATCCAGGTGCTACCCCATCAAAAACAATGATTTTTTTACTCTTTGCAAGGGTGAGATTTATGAATAAACTTGCCTGGGCAAGATAGAGATGTTCATCTGAGGGGACCGTACAAATGGGATGAGTAGTTGTAATGACTGTAATAAGTTCTGCAGCTTTATGATCATCTAAGAGCATATCTATACCAATACTTTTTATTATTCCATATCTAAATTGTATTAAAGAATCAACAGCTCTAGTCCAAGATGGACAAAATAATAATTAACTGTTACAAAATAAGAACTATGTATAAAGAAACAACTTCATTATGCCCTTCCATTAAAATGATCCTATTTGATCATGATGATACCTTGGTTGGTACTCTTAAAGCAAAATTGGCACACATAAGTACATTGCGCAAACGTTCTATGGTAAAAAACTTAAAAATGAGGAACTACGGATTCATTGGGGCAAGCCTTTGACTTTATTACTTAAGCTGCTATATGAGACAGATCACGTCAACATAGCTATGTCTTATAATATAGCTACGCGGAGTAAATTCCCTAAAACTCTATTTAAAGATACAATAAGTACTTTGAGCACTCTGCATAGTTTAGGAAAAAAGTTAGGTCTTATAACTGCCACTACTCGCTCTAGTCTAGAGTATGACTTGAAAACATACGGGGTTCAAGTCAACGAATTGAAACTTGTCGTTAATCCTATATTTTTCTATGCGATTGAATCGGAACCACTATATACGCAAAAAAACACGTCCACGAATAGTTGATCTATACTAGTTTGATTTCAAATTAAGAATTGCATAACTATTTTTTTTGAAAAAACTGCTCTATTTTGCAAGAAGATGTTATCTTTTGTATAAAAATGTTTATACACTCAAACTCTTAATTTGAATGCAAATAAGTATA
>NZ_JAAVTY010000078.1:0-7318 GCF_018642185.1 Candidatus Rhabdochlamydia sp. W815
GGAAGATCTTAAGGGAAAAGACGGTATACAATCGATATTACGAAACGTCGGTGACTTTTTTTCAGGCAATTAGAGGATTCTTCTTAGAAGAGATACCGAAAATAACAGATGTTTTGAAATGTAGGATAAACGACAAGTTTCAAGTCGTTGACTTGAACCCCATTAAGCTAGCCGTTTGAATCGGCACTACTATATATTCATATTGATATTAATGGCTCCCAATTGTTTAAGATTCACAAAAACCTGTGCTTGTAAAACACGTTGAACTACAAGGCGCATTATTGAATTCTTTTTTCCAATGCTTGTAGTTGGTGTAGCATATGAGGAGGCAGCTCTGAGCCAAATAAAGTAAAATAGCGATGCATCTCTTTTACCTCTTGACGCCACTGTGTAACATGAATAGCAAAGAGTTGCTTTAATTGATCAGGGGTAAGAGATAACCCGGAGATATCCAAAGAATCTTCTTTAGGAAGGTTGCCAATAGCAGAAGTTTGAAAATTATCGCTTTGGTCTACCCTTTCAAAGATCCATTTTAATACACGAATATTATCTCCAAAACCTGGCCAAATATATTTACCTTTATCATCTTTTAAAAACCAATTCACATGAAAAATCTTAGGCAGGGCCACATTATTTTTCTCCATGTTTAGCCAATGATTGAAGTAATCTGCCATGTTATAACCACAAAAAGGAAGCATAGCAAAAGGGTCATGACGCAACTTACCTATCTCTCCACTAGCAGCTGCTGTCATTTCAGAAGACATACACGCACCTAAAAAAACTCCGTGACTCCAATCAAAAGCTTCATAGACCAAAGGTACGGTATTCGAACGCCTACCACCAAAAATAATGGCAGAGATAGGAACTCCCTCTGGATTTTCCCAGTTAGGATCAATCACAGGACATTGCTTGGCAGCGACGGTAAAACGTGCATTGGGATGAGCTGCGAGATGTTTAGCATTAGGAGTCCAAGGATTTCCTTGCCAATCTGTCAATTGAGAAGGAGGTTGCTGTGTCATTCCTTCCCACCATATATCTTTATCTTCTGTCAATGCAACATTTGTGAAAATGGTATCATGTGTAAGGGTGTTCATTGCATTGGGATTGGAAGTAAAAGAAGTTCCAGGCGCAACTCCAAAAAAACCAGCTTCTGGATTAATCGCGTAGAGCTTTTGGTCTTTTATATGCAACCAAGCAATGTCATCTCCTACACATTCAATTTTCCAATTGGGAAGAGTTGGTAATAGCATAGCTAAATTAGTTTTTCCACAAGCGCTGGGAAACGCAGCTGCAAAATATTTTTTTACTCCCTCTGGATTCGTAATTGCAAGGATTAACATATGCTCTGCTAACCAGCCTTCGTCTCGACCCATAACAGATGCAATACGCAAGGCAAAGCTTTTTTTACCCAAAAGTGCATTACCGCCATATCCACTTCCAAATGACCAAATGCCGCGCTCTTCTGGAAAATGTACAATGTATTTCTCATTAGAACAAGGCCACGGCACATCTTGTACATTGTCTAAAAGGGGCATGCCTACCGAATGTAAACAAGGTACAAATTCTGCATTAGCTAATTTATCGAGAATTTTCCTACCAACTCTTGTCATGATATGCATATTACACACTACATAATCTGAATCGGTGATTTGTATGCCAATTCGGCTAAAATTAGAATCTATTGGACCCATGCTAAAAGGGATAACATACATGGTTCTTCCTTGCATAGAACCGCGAAAACGAGCTTTTAATAAAAGCTTCATTTGCTCAGGGTCTTTCCAATGATTAGTTGGACCCGCATCTTTTTCATGTAGAGAACAGATAAAAGTAGACTCTTCAATACGAGCAACATCGTTAGCAGAAGAGTGACACCAAAAGCTATAAGGGCGTTTTTCAGGGTTTAATGGGACAAACAGGTTTTTTTCGACAAGAACCTGAGAGAGATTACGATATTCTTCTAAGCTACCATCACATAGATAGACTTGTTTTGGTTGGCAAAGTTCTTTAATCTCCTCAACCCAACTAATAAGTATTTGATTGCCAGTCCAATTTTGTATGAAATTAGACATGGCTTGTATTCCGCTTTAATTCCTTCAAGTAACTGATCTACGCTTTTTAAATTTATCTAAATATTCTAATGCCTTTCCTGTCCCCAAACAAACAGCTAAAAGAGGATTAGGAGCTACAATTACAGGCAGGCCTGTTTCTTTAATTAAAGATTTGTCAAATCCTTTAATTAAAGCACCTCCTCCTGCTAATACCATACCTCTTTCTACTAAATCTGCAGCTAATTCAGGAGGGCATTGTTCAAGTGTCAATTTTACACATTCAACGATTTGTTGAATAGGTTCTGCTAAGCATTCTCGAATTTCTACTGAATTAATTCTTTTCGTAACGGGAAGGCCTGCTACCTGATCTCGGCCACGTACTTCCATTTCAAGTTCATGCTCTCCTAAGGGATAAGCAGATCCAATGGTAACCTTGATTTCCTCAGCTGTTCTGGGACCAATCATCAAGTTGTAGGTACGACGCATGTAATTGACAATGCATTCATCAAATTCATCCCCTGCAATTCTTAAAGAACGAGATTCAACAATTCCCCCAAGAGAGAGAATGGCAATTTCGGTTGTTCCTCCACCCACATCAATAATCATATTTGCCACAGGCTCATGAACAGGAAGATCTACACCAATAGCAGCTGCCATCGGCTCTTCAATTAAAATGACTTCCTGAGCTCCAGCTCGCAGAGCAGAATCTTCAACAGCGCGTTTTTCCACCCCTGTAATACCAGAAGGAACTGCAATCAAAATCTTAGGACGAAAAAAACTACGTGCAGGAGTTACTTGTTTAATTAAGGCTTTTAACATCCCTTCTGCAATTTCAAAGTCAGCAATAACACCATCTTTCATGGGACGAACCGCATGTATTCTACGCGGGGTTTTTCCTAACATATCTTTTGCTTTACGTCCAACAGCTAAGACTTCATTATTCGTAGAGTCAACAGCTACAACAGAGGGTTCAGCTAATACAATTCCTTTTCCACGCACATACACAAGAGTATTTGCTGTTCCTAAATCAATTCCAATGTCACTAGAAAAAAGACCCGAAACATTGGTAAATTTATTCACAAATTTACCAGAAGCTGTTTTGAAAACCGTTTTAAACGAACCAGAATTTGCTTTTGCCATATCTTTGATTTCTTTTTACGTCTTTAAAAGCTCTAATACATCTTCCCAGGTGAGCTTTGCTATCACCTCATCATCGCAACTTACCACTTTCTTGACCAATCCTTTTTTTCTTCTCTGCATTTCTGCAATTTTTTCTTCAATGGTATCAAGCGCAATGAGCTTATAGGCCGAAACCGATTGCTTTTGCCCTAGTCTGTGCACTCTATCTGTTGCTTGATTTTCCAAAGCTGGGTTCCACCACATATCGTAATGAATGACAGTATCAGCTCCTATGAGATTTAAACCTGTTCCACCTGCTTTTAAAGAGACCAAAAATACAGAAATAGAAAGATCTTCATTGAACTTCTTAACAACCTCTAGGCGATTCTTACTAGATCCATCCAAGTATACGAAACGAATCCCTTTGGCGTCAAAATCTTCTCTCATGATTTGTAACATACGCGTGTATTGAGAAAAGATAACGGTTTTATGCTTACCTTCTATCAATGTTTGTAAGAGATCAAGCAGCATGTCATATTTAGCAGAATCACCGGGTTCTGCTTTCTCTTTTGCAAAAATCGCAGGATGGCAACAGATTTGCTTTAGCCTGGTAAGGGTTGCAAGAACATGAATTTGCACTCGATCAAAGCCATCTCTTTCTACTAACTTTACTAACTCATCACGAGCAGATTGCGCATAAGATCGATAGAGCTGTTGTTGCAATTCTGAAAGTTGACAATGGTAAATAATCTCTGATACAGGTGGTAGATCATCTAACACATCGCATTTCATCCTTCTTAAGATAAAAGGGGCCACTTTTTTGCGTAAATACTCTAAATTCTTAGCTTGTTCTTTGCCTGAAACACGGATGTATTTTTCTACAAACCTGTCATAGGTTCCTAAAAATCCAGGCATCAAGAAATCAAACAAACTCCAAAGCTCCTCTAAAGAGTTTTCAATCGGTGTTCCCGATAGAATTAATCTGTGATCCGCCGATACCATCTTAACCGATTTGGCATTTCGAGTACTTCGGTTCTTTATATGCTGTGCTTCATCTAAGATCAAATAAGAAAAGCTAGCTACTTTATAATGCTCAATGTCTTTTTGCAATAAGGTATAAGAAGTAATGATAATATCGTATTGATCTAACTGCCCAATCAATTTTTTCCGATTATTGGGGGCACCATCGACTACAATAGCTTTCATCTTAGGATTAAACTTGGACACTTCCTCTTTCCAATTATATAGTAGAGAAGTTGGGCAAATAATAAGAGAGGCTCGAGGATTTTTTGTTAAATGCTGTGTTAAAGCAACAATGGCCTGCAGGGTTTTACCAAGACCCATATCATCAGCAAGAATTCCATTTAAAAACATGGTTCTAAGCCTTTCTAACCAATGTACTCCTTCTAATTGATAAGCGCGCAGTGTAGCTTTTACAGAAGTCGGCACATTAGAAAAGATCAATTGTTTTTCACCAATCATCTGTTTGCGGATTTCTACCAACTGCTCCGTCATGGAAAATTCTACAGGTAAACCTTCAAATTGAGATCCATCGATATTAGCTAAGCTCCAAAGAGGTCTTTCCAGTTTATGGTTTTCAAGAACCTCTATACCCATCTCGTCAAATAACTGTACAACTGCATAAAGCCTATCTAGATCTAGAACTAAGATTTTAGGAATTTTATGACCTTCACTCCCTTTTTTTACACGGCATTTAGGTGAATCGAGCTCGATAAAAGATTTTCTAGACCCTACACATTCCCAGAGCTGATCGAGTTTAATTCCATTAAGAGAACCATTGACTCTTAGTGCAATCATATAAGTGCCAATCCGATCTGTATGAGACAAATCAATGACAAATTGTGTTTGATCATAGATAAATTGATCGAGTAAATTCTGTGGACAATTAAATTGCACTCTTTGTTGATATCGAGGAATAACATCCGTCATAAACTCAACAATCTTTTTCTCAGATTTCGAGATATACATCCCAGTATCCGGCTTAAAGAGAAAGTCCTGAAATAAATTTTCGATAATTTCTCTCTCTTCTACTAAATTACGAGCTAAAATCCCTTGCTCTGAAACAAAACAATTCACCGCTTTAAAGGTAAGTTGTGAGACCGCAACAGGAACTTTATGTCCATCATAATTGAAATGTAAACTAGCTTCTAACTCTCCATCCAAATAAGAAATATCACAAGTCGCTTCTAAGTTACCGACAAATGGTAAAGTAACAAAATCTTGCAGCGCTTCTTGATTAGCAATTTCCGCATAACGAGCCATTTGCGGTAGTGCATTTTCTACAAAAGTCCCAAATAACGGGGTCGGAATTGTCATATCCCGAATTTGCTTTAAGTTACGCAAATGCAGTCTTGTAATAGACTCAGGAAATCGGTAATAGACATTTTTATAAATCATTCCCGGTTTTGCACATTCAAAAAATCGAGATTCTTCCAATCCAATGGCATCACCTGCAACAAGGATGCGTGGATCGATTAAAATCTTAGAAGTAGGAGGAAGAATATATTGCAGGCAAAAGCGCAGCTGCGCTTGTGCTGGAGAAAAGCGTAAAGGCATTTCCATGGTAGCTTCATAGATTCCTGGCAAAAGAGGGGCTTCGTCTTCTTGCGACAATAAGCCAGATTTAGCCATTTTCTGTATGGCTATTTCATACGTTTTTGCCAAAATCATACCAAAGGTTTCTAAATCCAAATAAGCTATTCTTTGCGCTCTTTCTGTGTGATTGTTTTCATAAAAACGCGCTTGATCGCGTATAATTTGTACAATCTCTTGCTGCATTGCATCAAATGATTGCAAAGAGAAACAATAATTTTTGCCAGCAACACAGATGATTTCTTCATAACGCAATCTTTCTAAAAAGAACCTTGCATTTGGTACATATAAGGGCTTAGAGCGATAAGGAAGGCGCAGAGCAATCTGTATCTCTATAATCTTATTGTCTTCTTCTAAAACAGGATTAAAGATAAGAGCAAAATCTGCTTTATCTAACTCTTGTTTTTGATAAGACCTAAAAAAGGGAGAAATGGCAAGATGTCCAGAAGCTACCGCATATTCTTGCAGAACCTGTTTTTGATGTTGTTCTTCTTGTTGCTGAAAAATCTTGCTTTCTGCTTGCTTAATTTTTTCTAATAATTGCTCTTGCTCTACTTTGTCGATTCCAATCGTTGCTCCTAATTGCTTCAAATTATTTTCTTTGGAAAAAGCAACCAAAATAGAATCGAGATTCTCTTCTAAATAAAAAATAAGTGCGGCTAGATGTTGACAATCATAATTGTAGGGACAGTCGCAATTAGAGTCTCTAGTTTCACATTCTAATCGATCAATTTCAATCTCGCTTTCATAGCAATTATCATATTGTCCCATCACCTTGGCGGAAATTCGCATTGTCTTTGAGTCTAAATGTAAGAGCTTAGCCGATACGACTTTTTGCTTTTCGTAAAGCTCACGCCCTTCTTTCACAATTGCAGAAGAAAAATCCTGCTTTAATTTTCGAAAATTCAACATAAATAGTGCAATTGATTAATGATTCCTAAAATCTAACCGAATCTAGTTTATTAATTTATATAGAAAACTTTTTTATATATGTAAATCCATTCGGGTTTTCCATGCTTTTACCTTTTTCTTTTAACCTATGCAAGAAAAATTGCGGTTAATCTTTAAGATTTGCCAAAATGCACATGTCTTATCTCTTGTGTATTATAAAAGGAAACAAAGAATAAAAAGAACGACTCCCCTACCTTATCCTTCACATTTCTTTAAACAAGTCTTCAAGAGTAACCTGATTTGTTACAATCTCTTCAGATTGCACAAAGAATCGTGGTTATATGCGATAATGCTGCCTACTTAGGTCAAAAATCGTTGCAAATTACCTAAAAACATCCAGAGTAGAAATCAAATTCTTGCCTCCTTATTCTCCCGATCTCAATCTGATTGAACGCCTTTGGCGATTCATGAATAAAAAAGTTCTCAATAATCGATATTATGAAAAATTCTTAGAGCCTGTTTAAAATCTTTTCGATTTAGAAATAGCCAAAAGAAATACACTTCATACTTTTACAGTTATTCCCAAAAGATGGGTTGTAGAGCGTTCTTTTGCGTGGATAGAAAAATGTCGCAGGCTATGGAAAAAT
>NZ_JAAVTY010000079.1:0-7250 GCF_018642185.1 Candidatus Rhabdochlamydia sp. W815
AAATGAAGTTTAATTCCCAAGAACCATCCTGCTCCTGTTTTTCCCATTTTTGCAAATCTTGCAAAAACTTTATTTCTCCTAATTCTTTTGTTATGGCAAACCTGTATCTTTGTTGAGTCAATATCTAAAGAGTAGCAAGATCGCTTTATTTAAATTTTGACGTTGTTTGGATTAATCCATCATAGGCTGCATATTTATAAAGATCGTGCAGAGTAGGGCAGTTAAATACTTGGGATATTACGTGGTGCAGTGTTTTTTTATCTTCTACGAGAATTACGCCATAGTGAATGATTTCAGTAGCAATTCTTCCGATGATATGCACTCCTAAGATTTGTAGAGTGTCTTTATGAAAAAGCAGTTTGAGCATTCCGGTTTTTGCACCCATAATTTTACCTCTGGGCATATTGGCGTAGTAGGCTTTGCCTGTAGCATAAAGAATGTTTTTTTCTTTTGCTTCTTCAGTGGTTAAACCTATGGTAGATACTTCTGGAATGGTATAAATTCCATAAGGGAAATAGGTGGGTAAGTGTTCTAGATCTTGTGTTTGAAAAATATGAGCTACTACAATTCTGCCCTGTTCCATGCTAGTGCTAGCAAGAGCGGGAAAGCCAATGACATCTCCAACTGCAAAGATGTTAGATATGTTAGTACGATATTGATGATCTACTATGATCAATTCTCTCTTTCCTGTTTTAACTCCCACTTGTTCTAATTTAAGTTGTTTTATATTTCCACTGCGTCCAGCGGCAAATAAGAACATATCAACTTCTAAACTTTTGTTGTTCTTTAGATGAACCTCTATAGGGGTCTGATCAGAAGGGGGGACATCAATAGATTCGATGGAGGTATTAAAAAGGATATCAATGCCAGAGCTCTGCATTTCTTTTACAAGTGTATTTGAGATCTCTTCATCAAGATGAGGGAGAATTTTTTCTTTATCGTTAATCAAATAGACATGGGTTCCAATTGTTGCAAAGATAGTTGCATATTCACAGCCAATGACCCCAGCTCCTACAATACATAGGGAAGAAGGGTGTCTTGTCAATTGTAAAATAGTATCAGAATCGTGAATTCGCTTATTATCAAAAGGGATATTTGCTGGATGATAAGGGTAGGATCCTGTAGCAATGATGATAAACTCTCCAAAGAGTGAAACACGATCTTTACCTTGTACATGAATGCTGTGCGCATTTTCAAAACTAGCTACTCCATAAAAGATGCTGACATGATGGCGCGATAAATTATGAAAAATCTCTTTAGAAGAGGAGTCTTTTACTAAATTCTTACGATACATAAAAGCTGTCATAGAGGCTTCATGAGAAAAAGTGCGATCAATGCCATAAAGACCTTTTTCTAATTTATCAGAAAAATACAAAGCGGTTTCTTTAAGAGTTTTAGAAGGTAGAGTTCCCGTTACTGTTCCAGCTCCTCCAAATAGCTCTTCCTTTTCAATGATCGCTACTTTATAACCAAAATAAGCTGCTTTGACAGCTGCTTTTTCCCCTGCAGGACCTGAACCAATTACAATAAGGTCAAATTTTTGCACATTAACTCTTGCTTATGTTAGATAATAAGTAATTACACAATGCTCGAAAGAATTTCAAGTAGTAAAGGAAACGGATGGATTTGAAAACGCAAACTCAAGCGGATAATTTAATACAAAAAATCAGACATTACTTGATTACTACAATGGGAGTAACGATTAATGAAGCTAGCCCAGAAGAGTTTTATCGTGCATTTGCTCTGACATTACGTGAGGAGATCATGATTAATTGGACTGCTTGTATACATACCTACAGAGAGAAAAAAGCGCGAATGCTGTTTTACTTGTGTATGGAATATATGCCTGGGCGTTTTTGTCAGAATAACATTATAAATATTCATGCTACTGATTTAATTAACTATGTATTTAAACAGTTAAACCGCTCCTATCAAGAAGAATTACGCTTTGAGCCAGAGCCAGGTCTTGGCAATGGAGGTTTAGGAAGATTAGCAGCTTGTTTAATGGATTCACTTGCTACTCAGCAAATTCCAGCTATTGGATTTGGGCTCCGCTATCAATATGGCATTTTTGATCAAGCGGTATGTAATGGGATTCAGGTAGAAAGGCCAGAGGCATGGCTATTGCATGAAAATCCTTGGGAATATCGTCGTGATATGCATGCCGCTTCTGTTTTTTATGCAGGGAAAGCAATTCCTGGTAAAAATAAACAAGGCGTAGACGTATATGAATTAACAGATTATGAAGAAGTAAGAGCCCTATCTTACGATATTCCCATTATTGGATACAAAGAAACTCCCGATTTTACAGTAAATACACTGCGCTTATGGACTACAAAAGAATCTCCTCGAAACTTTCAATTGCAGCGCTACAATGCAGGAATGCTAGGTGCAGCCGCAGAAAACACCAGTCTCACCGATGTGTTATATCCTAATGACCACAATGAAACAGGCAAAAGAATTCGTTTAAAACAAGAATTTCTTCTTGTATCCGCTTCCTTACAAGATATCATCAGAAGACATCTTTTTATTTTCTCAAATATGAATGAGTTTGCGGATAAAGTGCGCATTCACATCAATGATACTCACCCAGCTCTGACCATAGCAGAACTGCAACGACTACTCATAACAGAGCACGATTTTGGATGGGAAGAAGCCTTAAACGTTGTAAAAACTTGTTGTAACTTTACCAATCACACCATCCTGCGAGAGTCTTTAGAAGAGTGGAATCAAAGTAGTTTACAGTATCTATTGCCGCGTCAATACGCGATCATCGAAAAAATAAATCTAGAATTTTGTAATCAGATTCGTCAGAAATACCCAGGAGATGAAGATAGAGTACGATCTATGTCGATTATCGAAGAGGGCCGAGTCAAGATGGCTAATTTAGCTATTTATGGATCACATCGAGTGAATGGAGTAGCTGCTCTACATACAGAGATCTTAAAAAAAGAGATCTTTAAAGATTTTTATGAAATGTATCCGGAAAAATTCGTCAATGTAACCAATGGGGTGACTCCAAGAAGGTGGCTTTTAGATTGCAATCCACTTCTTGCTGCATTTATTACAAAGAAAATTGGTAAACAGTGGATTACACAGTTTCAAGAAATACGCAAGCTTGCCTCATTTACTAATAATTTTGATTCTCAAAAAGAGTTTTTAGAAATTAAGAAAAAAAATAAGCAAGCCTTGCTTGAGTGTTTGCAACATACAAATCCTATACGCGATAGCACAGGAAAGCCTGTTGGTCATTACTCTTTTTTAGACGAGAGTGCGCTTTTTGATGTACAAATCAAACGGATTCACGAGTATAAAAGACAGCTGATGAATCTCATCCATGTAATTATGCTCTATCATGAACTTCAAGAAAATCCAGAAGCGCGTCGTATAAAAAGAATGGTGTTCATTGCTGGTAAAGCAGCTCCTGGATATGAAGTGGCTAAACAAATCATTCAATTAAGTTACTGTATTTCTAGGCGAATCAATCAAGACCCTAAAACAAACCAGAAATTAAAATTGGTTTTTATAGAGAATTACAGCGTATCAAAAGCAGAAATGATTATTCCTGCAGCAGATTTATCAGAGCAAATCTCTACAGCAGGGACAGAAGCATCTGGCACTGGAAATATGAAGCTAGCAATGAACGGAGCTTTGACAATTGGAACAGAAGACGGAGCAAATATTGAGATGCATCAACAGGTAACAGACCGCTTTTGGCCCTTTTGTTTTGGTAAAACCGCATTAGAGAATGATTTAATTCGCCATACGGGCAACTATAATCCTTGGGATATCTATATGCAAAACGATTCTATTCGAAAAGCACTTGACTCTCTACGCGACCAAAGTTTTACACAAACAGAAGAAGAGCATCAAGCTCTTAGTAATTTATATCAAAATTTGCTACATAGCCAAGCGAGTTATATACCGGATTATTACTTTGTCTTAGGCGATTTATTAGATTATTATAGAATTCAAAAATCGGTGGAAGAGCTATTTTTAAAACCTCAACAATGGGCAGAGTATGCTTTGCAGAACATAGCAGCCATGGGAAATTTTTCTTCCGATGAATCGATTAAAAATTATGCAAAATTAGTTTGGGATATTCAACCTTGTCCAGTTGATCTTAAAGAGTTAGAAAAAATAAGAATAGAGTATAGCGAGCACGATAAATGTCGTATTTTTCCAGCTAGTGCAAATGGCTCTGTAAAAAATTCTTCTTAAATATCTTTATTTTTTTATCTCTTTTTGTGGAAGGCCCCATTTATCAATTATTTTTTGATATTCTCCAGACTGCTTTAACCGATGAATCTCTTTATTAAAGGCTTTGATTAAAGAGCCATTTTTATCCCGTGCTGTAATCAGTCTTAAAGCCTCATTGGTTAAAGGTAGGGATCCTACCTTTAGCTTATCTTGATAGAGATCCTCGCAATAGGCATAAGCGCTTAGAATATCGATTAAAGCTGCATCAAGCACACCGGAAGTTATATCTTCAAGGGCTTGTGCTTTAGATGTGTATTGATGGATTAATACATTAGGAACCAATTCAACTAATAAAGCATTAGCATCAGAGAGTACACCGATAGCTTTGCCTTTTAACTGTTTGATAGAAGAGATATCGGATGACTTATTTACTACAATTACAGGACCTAACATTAAATAGCTTTCTGAAAAATCAAAGCGGTCTTTGTTAAAGTTATAGGGAGGAAAAGAAGAGAGCACAGCCTCATATTTTCCTTGGAACAAGTCTTCTAATAAGTAGTGTGCATCTGTTATAATTTTAGCAAGTGGAAGTTTTTCTGAAATCTTCTGCAAAATTTCTGTAGAAAATCCTACCAATTGCGCATTTTTATCCTCTAAATCCAAAGGATACCAACTAGGGTCAAGAGCCACTCTTTGTTGGTGGTTTTTACTTCCACAGCAGCAAAGAAGAGCCAGTAGTAATAGGGTGGAAATTTTCCTTAACATAAAATGATCTGTAACACAATAAGATAAAAAAGTGTATGTTTATCGTTTAAGGTTCTAATTATGTCAAATACTTATCTCATTATCAATTTTGGCGGTCCTAGAGATTTACAAGAGGTTGAAGGATTTTTAACAGAGCTACTTACCGATCAAGAGGTCATTCGCACTCCCTTTCCTTCTTTTATTCATCGTTTATTATTTACCCGCATTGCAAAAAAGCGTGCATTAAAAGTTATTCCTGAATATGCAAAAATCGGTGGTAGATCGCCGATTTATGAGGATACGGAAAAGATGGCTGCAACTTTGCGGCAATATAGAAAAGCACCTATTCTTACTTTTCATCGTTATTTGCCTAAAACGCATGCTTGCTTTTTATCTGCCATTAAGCAAATACCGAAAGATCATCAGATACGAGTTTTTCCTATGTTCCCCCAATTTAGCTATGCTACAACAGGAAGCGTAGCTCTTTTTTTCTCTCGTAATTTATGTGGGCAGAATTTAAACCAGCTCTCTTGGATTAAATCTTATGCAACCCATCCTTTATATCTTAATGCATTCGAGCAACAGATCCGCCTTTGTTTAAGCCAACACAAACTTAAAGAAGAAGAGGTATGTTTGCTTTTTTCAGCCCATGCAATCCCTAGAAAGTTTGTTTGTACAGGGGATCCTTATGAAAAAGAATGTGGTTTAAGTTTTCATGCTCTTAAAAAACGGTTTCCTCAAGCGATTTGTCATTTATCTTATCAATCTCAATTTGATAAGCAAGAATGGCTTCGTCCTTATACAAGTGATGTATGCAAAGAGATTAGCAATTGGACCCAAGATAGGAAAACAGTAGTAGTTATTCCTTTAAGCTTTACTTCAGATCATATAGAAACTCTTTTTGAAATCGAAAAACTGTATTTACCATCCATTCGCAAGCAGGGGTTAACCGCTATTCGCTGTCCTGCTCTCAACCATCATCCTGATTGGATTCAAGCAGTTCTTACCATTATAGAACAAGAAGAAACATTAACTAATCAGATGCTTCTTCGTCACCCTACTCATTCTTGTTGTAGTATATGTATGCCAAGCTGTTGTATATGTAAGAAAAAATAAAAACATATACAAATATCTATTATTTAAAGAATAATGGAGGAAAAAATCCCTTTAGCATGGTTTATTTTTTGAATCAGAAGGAGTGTTTATGGTATGTGAGGCTAATGCAGATAGAAAACTACAAAATAAAGCTGTACTAGGAGTTGGTTTAATGATTCTTGGATTAGCGCTTTATCCGCTATCTGATGCTTTCATTAAACATCTCATGGGCACATATAGCGTCTGTCAAGTCACTCTGCTACGCGCATTTACTCGTTTGGTTCCTCTTTTTATTGCAACTTACTTCCAAGGAGGGCCGCGTAAGATTCTTTATTCAAAACACCCAACTAGCCATCTCACCCGGCTAACGGTTAATTTGATATATACTTTTTGTTTTATGTTTGCCTTTTCGCTCGCTTCTTTAACGACAATCTATACATTTAGCTATACCTCGCCCTTTTTCATGATTGTCTTAGGTTCGTTGATGCTTAAAGAAAAAGTAACCCGCGAGAGATGGGTTGCTGTAGGAATTGGTCTTATAGGAGTTGTCATTGCTATGCGCCCCGGATCAAGTGTAATGGAATCAGCAGCATTTCTGGTTCTTTTTGCAACTTTCCTCGGAGCTTTGAACAAGATTCTCATGCGCCGTTTAGCATCAACAGAGCATAGCCTTGCTATTGCGATCTACCCAAACCTCGTAATGATCGTAGCGATGCTAATTTTAGGTTTGATGTCTTCGTCTTACACAAATTGGCTATCTCCTCAGTTTAACCTTGTTTGGAAACCGATGCCTTGGGCCCACTGGGGTCTTTTTGCAATTGTAGGTGTTCTGACAGCTGGAGCTCAATACGCTATTGCACAATCACTTCGTTTTGCACAAGCCTCAATTCTTGCTCCTATTGATTATTCTACCTTCTTCTGGGTAGTAGCTCTTGACTTTACCTATTGGAACAAAACACCAGATATCTATACATTAATCGGCGCTATGGTTATTGTTGGAAGTAATTTATTCATTCTCTATAGAACTCGAAAAGAAGAAGCTGCTAAACAGGCTTCTTTAGCTTAAGCTAGCTTTAAGAGCCTGTTTAAAATCTTCTCATTAAGGTATAATGATAGTTTTCATAAAACCTTTGGAGGTAGTTATGACCCGCTCTTATCCAAGCGATATTTCTCGTAAACAATTTAGCAAAATCCATCTAATACTTGAGTCT
>NZ_JAAVTY010000007.1:0-26701 GCF_018642185.1 Candidatus Rhabdochlamydia sp. W815
ATAGTAGTGCCAATTCAAACAGCTAGCTTAATGGGGTTCAAGTCAACGACTTGAAACTTGTCGTTAATCCTATATTTTTCTATGCGATTGAATCGGAACATAGAAGCATTTTCACTACATAAAAACCATTTGTTCGGTGTAAAAAATGTTTTAGCAGATGTAGGATATTCTGGAGAAAAATTTGCAAAGAGTGTGCAGGAGATATTAGGATGTATATTAGAAATACCCAAAAGAAATACACTTCATACTTTTACAGTTATTCCCAAAAGATGGGTTGTAGAGCGTTCTTTTGCGTGGATAGAAAAATGTCGCAGGCTATGGAAAAATTGCAAAAGAAAACTACATACAAGCCTGAATATGGTGGTTCTTGCTTTTATTGCTCTACTTTTGAAAAGATTTTAAACAGGCTCTTAGATAAGATGGAATTCTTAAACCAATTTGGTTTTAAATTAACTGGTGAATGCTTAATCTGAAGCTTTTGTTAAACGGTTCATCAAGGCTACATTACTTTGGGCCATAGAATCGCAAAAAATTAAAATTTCGCTATAGCCATTTTTCTCTGCATGACGAAAACATGCATATAGATCTTGTGTGCTCAGTTTATAATAGTCACAGTTTGCTATAAAAAGAGAGGATGTAGAAAGTAACATCCGTTTATTAGAAGCTGCTTTTTTACAATAGGAATCTATCTGTTCTTTCTTGTAAAAGAGTTTAACAGGAATGCAGGGGGC
Source organism: Candidatus Rhabdochlamydia sp. W815 (assembly GCF_018642185.1). NCBI lineage: Bacteria > Pseudomonadati > Chlamydiota > Chlamydiia > Parachlamydiales > Candidatus Rhabdochlamydiaceae > Candidatus Rhabdochlamydia > Candidatus Rhabdochlamydia sp. W815. The sequence goes on from NZ_JAAVTY010000007.1 coordinate 732, forward strand.
ATAATGCCGATACTTCAGCCCAGGAGAATAGACGGGGCCTTTTTGCAGAGATATTTGTACATCTATAGTTATACCTAATACATTCTCAATCTCTTGTTTTGTAATACTTCCAGGGCGTAAAATCACAGGTGGATTAGATAGCAGGCTAATTACAGTCGATTCAACTCCAAGAGTGGTTTTTCCTCCATCAACAATAGCAGGTATTTTCCGATCAAAATCATCTAATACATGCTGCACAGTGGTTGCACTAGGTCTACCTGAGAGGTTGGCAGAAGGAGCTACAATAGGAGCTTTCAACATGTGTATAAGATCTATTGTCATCGGATGAGACGGCATACGAATAGCAACAGAGTCTAATCCCGCTGAAATCAAAGGTGATAAATCGCGGTGACGTGGAATGATCATTGTTAAAGGTCCTGGAAAGAACGCTTCTGCTAATTGAAGAAATAATTTAGAAGGAGGCAGGGCTATCTGATCTATTTGCTTAAGACTTGCAATGTGTACAATAAGCGGATTGTCCATAGGTCTTTTTTTAACTGCAAAAATAGAAGAGAGCGCTGATTCAGAAGAAATAAGAGCAGCCAGACCATAGACCGTTTCTGTAGGAATAGCTACAAGCTGTCCGTGATAAAGAAGCATTGCTGCTTTATGTAACTGATTAGAGGTTAGTATTTTTGTTTTCATGGAAATAAAAAAATTTACCTTATTTTATCTCATTTAGTGAACAAAATCAAGAAAGCAATCCTGTATTTTTTTCTAATTATTATTAGTAAATATTTATTAACAAGGTAGCGCGCAAATTAATCCATTTCGTATACTCTTTTTTCATTAGAGAAGGAGATAACTTATGAAAATCACTGCATCGATTTTAAGTATATATGGCTTATTAATTTTGATTGGAGGGCTAGTCGGTCACTGGAAAGCCTCTAGTACAGCTTCTCTTATCTCCGGATTATTATGTGGGTCTGTATTGCTCCTGCTCTCTTATGCAATTGCTCGAGGTAAATTGCTGGCACAATACATAGCTTTAGCCTTCATATTTACCCTAGATGCCTTTTTTACTCATCGCTTTGCAAAAAGCCTGCATTTTTTCCCTGCTGGAATGATGAGTCTTTTAAGTTTAATCGTATTAATCGTTGTTGCTTTAAAAATTCGCAAAACGGTTAAAGCTCGCTAAGATGTTTAGTCCCAAAGTGTGATGGAGTGGGTTAATTCTAAAAATTTTTGGTTTTTTTTGCCAACTTATTGATAATATGCTCAATTGGTGTCAATCCCTTTAGAGCTTTACAAGCTTTTCGCAAAGTTATAGGCATTTAAAAAATTAAATAAATGCTCTTTTAACTGCTTAAAAAAAATAATATATTTATAATGATCTTACACAGGAGTATCGTCATGCGTCATCCTTTTGAAGAAGAGGTCCAAAAGATTAGAAAAGCAGAATATCCTATTCATGGGCTGATTCTTAACCGCTGGTCTCCTAGATCGATGACAGCAGAAGAAATTACAGATGAGGAACTATTTCCCTTATTTGAAGCAGTTAGATGGGCTCCTTCTTCCTATAACAATCAACCTTGGCGCTTTTTATACGCTAAAAGAAATCATCCAGATTGGTCTTTATTTTTTGACCTAATGATCCCCTTCAATCAATCTTGGACAAAAAATGCTTCCGTACTGCTTTTAATGATTTCTGATAAGTATTTTAAACATAATCGTAAACCATGTCGCACACATAGTTTTGACACAGGTGCTGCTTGGATGTGCATGGCATTAGAAGGAGCTTGGCGCGGATTGGTTGTACATGGCATGGAAGGTTTTGACTATGAACAAGCTCAAGTATCCTTAAATATTCCGGATAACTATCAAGTAGAAGAACTTGTTGCTATTGGAAAAAGAGCTCCTTTCACCTTACTTTCAGAAGAATTGCAACAAAAAGAAAAACCTAGTACAAGAAAGCCCATTTCAGAAATTGCACAAGAAGGCAAATTCTCTTAACAAAAATCGAGCAAGATTATTTAAGCTTGCTCGATAACTGAAAAAACAACCAGTGCTTACTTGCGGCGAGCCGTAGTTCTTCTAGTAGTTCGACGAGCTGTCTTACGAGCTGTTTTTCTAATAGTTCTTTTAGCTGTTGTTTTTCTAGTACCAGCTTTTCTAGCTGTTCTTTTAGCTGTTTTTCTAGTACCAGCTTTTTTAGTTGTCCGTTTTCTAACCATATATCCTCCAAATTTAGGTATTACGATTGTAAAACTAACTCATAACAATCTTTTATACCCTATAATTATTAATATACATAAAAAAGAAATAAAAATAAAAAAAATTTAAAAATAGTTGACTTCAATTAGAAAATAAAAAAAAGAAAAACCTTTCAGAAAGGGTTTTTAAAGTGATTTTTTTTAAAATAGTTAAACAAAAAAACTTTACTTAACTCCTACATTCCCACCCCCCTAGGGCACTTTTTTGGAATTAGCCCATAGATTTGAATTGCCGTTTCTCCAAACAAGCAAATGACTTTCTTTCGAATTGCATTAATGTTGCTAAGGATCTATCCACAAAGGAATAGAACTCGGCCCATTTACAATCAACGATAAAACGACCTGCTTCAAATCTGGCCTGTAGTCCTTGGAAAATCCATGTGTAACCTCTATAATTTTGGGATCATCGTCAACCGCATAGGCTCCATGAACCAATAAACCTGTCGTGTCTATGTGATGTATTCCATCCAATAAATGATTATCCAAAGCGATCCCAAAAGCTACTTCAGAAAATAATTTGCTTGCACCATACTCTGCAATATTATCGAGAGCACCAGTTGACCGACCATTAAAAGCAATTTTTGACTAAAGGGTCTCTGTATGTAGGAGACGTAGCAGCTCGCATTTGCCTAGCGGGTTTTCCACGGCTAATACCGCAAGTGTGACTTTCCTTAGCAAAGACAGATTTGCAGCGCCTATTTTATCTTGATAGCGATGTTTATCCTCTTCAAAAATAACATCTAGAGATAAATGAAGGCCATTTTCTATTCCCCAGTGTTTCCGTACGCTCTTAGCAAATTTATCTATATCGAGCAGACTGGTTATGTAATAACATATCTCTAGATATGTCTCGAACAGTTTCTCGCATCCACACTCTAAATTTAAGATGTCCTAACACAAGACTTTGCTCAGAAGCAAAATACCATATGGATAGGATCTATTGTCTTATTACCAGAACCGCATAATGTCTTGCCGTCAATGGCAATACTGTCTCCTCCAAATGCCTGAGCTATGGACTGAGTCCACTGCATAAAACATGTACGGAACGAATGAGGATTTAAAAAGGCAAAAAACCTCTCATAGGTATCATTAGAAGGAGCCAGAATCATTTTTTATCTCTCAATTATCAAGCAAAATCTTCATGCGTTGGCCCTGTAGGAATGTAGGTTAACTATTTAATATTAAAAAAAATCATTAATTATAGATTTTTCTTATGTTTTTAGTTCTCATCTAGAGAAAAGACTTCCATGTTTTTAATTACATCTCCTTCTTCAAGGAGATCCAAAATATCCATTCCATCAGTTATTTGTCCAAAAACAGAATATTCTTGGTCCAAGTTAGAAAGGTTTTCTAAGGTAATATAGAACTGAGAACCACTAGATAACTTCTCAGGATTTTGATAATTAGGAAGCCTAAGCCAAGCTAAAGCGCCTCTTTGATGAGATTGTCCTATTTCTGCAGCAATTCTAAAATCGCGTCCATCAGGATCACCGGCTTCTACAACATATTTAGGCACAATGCGATAAAAAGTTAAACCATTATAGAAACCACCTTTTGCTAATTCTATAAAGAACCCCGCGGAAACAGGAGCCTCTTTATGATAGAGGCGACAGGTTATATTTCCCTTAGAAGTATGAATAATTATTCCATCTTCTTTTGCTTCAAAAGCAGCTATTTGAGAATATTCTTTATTCTTTTCTTGCGCCCTAATAATAGATATAGTACATAGAACCATGTATAAATATAGCAGAAATTTACTCATTAATGCCTCTTGGTCAAAAAGATACGATTGTTGATATACTAAATGAACGAATTTTTTCTTAAACTAAAAAACATTATAAAAGTTCAATAGATTATTATCATGTTTTATATCTTGAGATTGAAGAGTTTTTAAGATGAGTTGAGCTTTAAGATTCGCTCAACTCAAAATAGAGGGTTGTTAACAACCGCAGCCAGGTTTGTGATGTGGATTATTTGGCTTACAAGGATCACAAGGATTTTGTTTCGGAGGACAATGAGGTTTGTTTGGCTGATGGTGATGATGATTTGGTTTGTTATGCTCTTTCATGATTTCTCCATATGGGTTTAAAGCGGTTATATTAAAAGCTACAATACAACCTAAAAGTACAACTTAAAATGAAAACACGTTTGTTTTTCATAGCTCTTAATTATTAATTACCATTTTTTTATTAAAATGAAAACCCGCTCTTGCTATAAAAAAACACAAATAAACATAACAATTTAATTATTAAAACATTAAGAAATAATGAAACAAAATGATTTTAGTTTTTAACTATTTAGCTAATAATGTAAATTACCTATTGAAAAAAAATTAAGGAGTAATAATGAAAAGCTCTTCTGATAAATCTAGACGGGTCTTAAGCGTATTTGTACTTGCAATGTTAAACGTATCCATTATGGCAAGCTTACGTAATTTGCCCTTAGTTGCTGAGTTTGGATTAAGCGCTATTTTCTTTTTCCTTGTTGTTGCTCTTTTTTTTCTCATTCCTTGTGCTTTAATCTCCGCTGAATTAGCTACTGGCTGGCCAAAATCAGGAGGCGTTTATATTTGGGTTAGAGAAGCCCTAGGCGATCGTTGGGGTTTTTTTGCTATTTGGATGCAGTGGATACATAATGTTGCTTGGTACCCTGTCATTTTATCTTTTGTAGCTGGTACTTTAGCCTATTTAATCTCTCCTAATCTCTCTCAAAATAAATTTTTTATCTTATCTGTGATTTTACTGGGATTTTGGGGAATGACTTTTTTCAACTATTTTGGAATTAAAACTTCAAGTTGGTTTAGTACTATTGGAGTAATTGCAGGAACTATTGCTCCAGGAATATTAATCATTTCATTAGGTATGATCTGGATTCTAGGAGAGCGTCCCGTGCAAATGGAATTAAGTTGGAATGCTTTAATTCCAGAATTTAAGGGCATTAGCGACTTAGTTTTCTTGGCAGGATTGTTTCTTGCATTTGCAGGTTTAGAGGTTTCTGCTGGCTATGCCTCTGATGTAAAAAACCCTAGAAAAAATTATCCCATAGCTATTGTATTAGCCGCCATTATCACCTTCAGCTTATTTATATTAGGCTCTCTTGCCATTGGAGCTGTGATCCCTAAAACAAATATTAGCTTTGTTTCTGGTTTAATGGATGCGTGCGCGATCTTTTTTCAATACTACCAGTTAACTTGGATTTTACCCATTTTGGCTTTTCTATTAGTAATTGGAGCTATAGCTGAGGTTAATTCTTGGTTAATTGGACCTGTTAAAGGCTTATATACTACATCTACACATGGAAATTTACCTCTTTTTTTTCAAAAGGTAAATAAACGCAACGTTCCTACTCGATTATTATTATTCCAGGCAATGATTGTTTCTATAGTAGGATTTATTTTTTTATATATGCCTAATGTAAGCGGCGCTTTTTGGATTCTTACCGCCTTAAGTGCTCAAAGCTATTTAATCATGTATATTTTAATGTTTCTCTCGGCCATTATCCTTCGTTATTCTAAGCCGCATGTTCCTAGAGCTTATAAAGCTCCTTTTAAAAATAAAGGGATTTGGTTATTTGGCTCTTTAGGAATTCTTACTTCTTTATTTGTAATTATTCTAGCATTTGTTCCACCAGCTCAATTAAACACAGGAAATCCTTGGGTTTATTGCACTTTCTTATTAAGCGGTCTTATATTTATGTGTGGAATACCTTTTTTGATTTATGCACGCCGTAAACCTAGTTGGGTGAAAAAAAAGCATTAAAAAACAGCTTTGTATCTGAATATGTAAGCTTTTATCTATAATTAGGTAAAAATATAGAGAAAATTATGATAATTCCCCTTGCAGAGCGTTTACGCCCCACTCAATTAGATGAAATCGCAGGCCAAGAGCACCTTTTATCAGAAAAGGGATTGATAAAAACCACCCTTTCACAAAAAAAACCGGTTTCCTTACTGCTTTGGGGACCTCCCGGTTCGGGAAAAACCACTCTCGCCCTTGCTTATTCTAAAGCATTCGATGCACGTTTTATTTCTATGAGCGCTGTTTCTCACGCAACGTCTGATGTGAAAAATATCATTCAAGATATGCAAATTCATCCCCTGTTACAAAAACAGATAACCATTCTTTTTGTAGATGAAATCCATCGATGGAATAAGGCTCAGCAAGACTTATTCCTCCCTTACTTAGAAGCGGGTTTATTTATACTCATTGGAGCAACTACAGAAAACCCTTCCTTTGCTTTAAATAACGCTCTTTTATCTCGGTTTAGAGTGCTTCAGCTGTATTCTTTAAATTCTTCTTCTTTACATAAGATCATCAATAGATATGAAGAAAAATACACAAAACTTTCACTTAGTCCAAAAGCAAAAGAAATTCTAATTACAGCAGCTCAAGGAGATGGGCGACACCTGATTAACCTGATTGAAAATCTAGAACCCCTTCTCATAAAAAAGCAGATACTTGAGGAAGAAGATCTGCTTTTATTACTGCAAAAAAAATCTCCTTTGTATGATAGACAATCAGATCAACACTATCAGTTAATTTCTGCATTGCACAAATCCATTCGGGGCTCTGATCCTGATGCAGCTCTCTATTGGCTTGCCCGCATGCTAAATGCAGGAGAAGATCCGCAGTTTTTAGCCCGTCGACTTATTCGTATGGCTGTAGAAGACATAGGCCTTGCTGACCCACAAGCGCTTGGACTTTCCCTGCACGCTTGGGAAGCATTTGCACAGCTTGGGGCCGCAGAAGCAGAGCTAGCTTTAGCTCAAGCCGCTGTTTATTTAGCGCTAAGCCCTAAAAGCAATGCACTTTATGTCGCTTTTAACCAAGCTAAAGAACAAGCTAAAGCAACCTCTCACCTCCCACCGCCTGCTTTTCTTATCAATTCTGTTACAAAACTCGATTCTGAATTAGGACATGGAGAAGGCTATCAATACGATCATGATCTGCCTTTTGCTTTTTCAGGGCAAAATTATTTTCCGCAGGAGTTGATAAGATGCAAGTTTTATCAACCTAAGCCTTATGGTTTTGAAAGAGAGATGCAAAAACGGGTAAGCTATTTTGAACAGCTTCGAAAAAAAAACCCTCCCTCTTAGAAGCCATTTACTTATCTTCATAAGTAGAATGAAAAAGGGAAGGTCAAGAGAGCCTGTTTTCTCAGACTGGGTGGATGGTAAGTAGTGAATGACACTTATACTTATGGTCTTTGCCATCTAGTCGATGACCTGTTAACCCGAGAATCTTGGTTGAAAAAGTTCTTATTTCAGAACATAGGTGCCAAGGAAGCCCTCTTTATAAAAAAGACATTAATTAATTATCTTTGTTAATTTTAATTTAACAACATTTTTATTAATTTAAAAGATCTAATTATAGTTTTTTATATAAAAGAAACAAAAGCTATACTACTTCTGATTTAAGAATACTTCAATTTTTCCCCATGGCACAGGAACAGTAAACTGTTTGATTGTCTTAAACCCTTTATGATAATCCTTTAAAGAGTAGCTGAGTGTAATAATTTTGATTTTTGCAGGCAAGGATGCACATAGCTGTGTAATCACATTATCCGATAAACATGTTCCATAAAGATAAATACACGTAGCTTGGTTTAAAGCTACATGTTGAATATCATCGCATATAAATGTTAAGCGTTTTATATTAAGCGCTTCTACAATTTTTTGTGCGTTTAACACGAAAAAAGGAATAAAATCCACTGCAGTAACGCTACAGAGCAACACACTACGTAAGAAAAAAGCTGCTCTTCCTCTACCACAACCCAGTTCAAATACATGATCGTAGGGTGCTATTTCACATTCTTTAGCAATAACTAAAAGCGATGTTAAAGGGATTTCTCCATAAATATCTATTTCTTCCCCCTCTCTTTTTTTTAAGAATCTTTTTGAAATAGTAAAGGGATTGAGGAAGCGATACTTCTTTTTAAGAGCAAGGTCGCACTTTTGAAACAACTCACAGCTGTAAAATAATTGAAATACCCTTTTTTCTTCCTGAAGAAAATAGATCTTGGAACGTAGATAAACCATAAAAAGGCTAAAAATTGATCGCATATCCAGGAGGTAGGGTAAGAAAAGAAGAATGGTCTATTTGATGCTTTTTTAAACTCACGTATAAATCATAAGGCGGACGATTCATCGGTTCATCAGATAGACAAAATGTTTTCCAATGCATCCCAATGCTTAATTTGGAACCAACCTTTTTGTGGATCATCACAGCTTCTTCGGGATTAATATGAACAGGTCTCATAAAGGAACGAGGGGAATAAGATCCAATGGGAATCAATGATAGATCTATGGGAGAAAAACGTTTTCCAATTTTCTTAAAGTCAACCGGATTATACCCTGTATCCCCTACAAAGTAGATTCTTTTAACCAACTGATCTTTATCATAGAATTCCAAAACCCAGCCTACCCATAGAGTATCGTTTAAAGACCAATGCTTCCTACCTGAAAAATGTTGTGTGGGTACAGCAGTAATTTTTACTCGTTTAGAATCCCTATTAGAGAAACCAAGCACTCTTTCTTGCCACCATTGACATTGATACACCGGAAAAATCTCTTGGGCATCAAACCAAGTTTTTACGCGCTGAGGTACCATCCAAGTAGCTTGTGGAAAGTGCTTAGCTAAAACCAATACTGTGGCCTTATCTAAATGATCATAGTGATTGTGGCTAATGAGAATTAAGTGAATTATCGGGAGTTGATCAAAAGAAATGCTGGGAGGATGGCGACGCTTAGGTCCTAGAAAAGATAAAGGAGAACAACGTTTGCTCCAAATAGGGTCGGTTAAAATCCGCAGGCCATCTATTTCAATAAGAAAAGTGCTGTGGTTAATCCAAACCGCAAAAAGATTACTAAAGCTCGCTTGTCTTTGATAAATAGGAGGATTAAAGAAAGCGCAATTTCCTAGCTTTTCATCATCGCAATACCCTAACTTCCATAATAATATATCTTTGAGATCAGGACGAATATTTTTTTCATGAGGGTTAGTGAATTTTTTTTGCTTATACATATTATACATCAATGGATAAGGAATAAGAGGTTGTGTCGGTTAGTTGTTTTTCTCCGAAAAACTGTATAGGTCCTGGGTATAAGTAATGGTCATTTAACCTCCACGCATTTCTATGTTGCTTATAAAAGGCAAAAGACTTGGAGCAAAGATCCACCAGAGCTTTTTTTATCACCGGCTTTTTTTTGCCTTTGCGCCATTCTAAGTTCATCAGGGAAGTGAGCGGAATTCCTAACACCTGCCAATCTATAGGATTTTGCGTTAATCCTGTTATACAACACATATACCCTGTTGCATTATGGGTAATTAATAAAGCTGCTGCATATCCCAAGGAATAACAATAATTACAATCAAAATTAGACGGAAATCCAGCTCTTCCTTCATAACCTAAAAAATGATGTAAAGCAGAAAAAGCACCCCTATATTTGCCGTCTTTTAGTCGTCTTTTTAATTCTTGGGTAACTGTTTCTATCAATAATTTTTCTGTCTCAATAAAAGAGACTTGCACATTACCATGAGGGTCTCTATTTAAAAGAAGTTGCTGTTGAATTCTCTCCGGTAAAGAGATAAAAGATTTCTGAGAATCTTCAGTCAGTCTGCCAACAATCTCTTTATTATCTATAGAAAAATCTGCTAATAAGTGATTTAACTCTTGAATCAAAACACCGATTTCTGGAATGAACTCTATTAATCCTTCCGGAATGAGAATCACTCCAAAATTTTTTCCTATCTCTGCACGTTCACAGACTAAATCTGCTATTTGATGCGTAATTTGTTGCAAAGTTTTTTTGCTCTCTGCAATTTCCTCTGCAATTAATACCATATTTGGATGCGTGCTTAAGCCGCATTCTAAAGCAATATGCGAAGCAGAACGCCCCATTAGTTTAATAAAGTGGTAGTATTTTTTAGCCGATAGACAATCCCTGGTAATGTTACCAATAGCCTCTGAAAAAGTTTTACAGGCCGTATCAAACCCAAAGGAGGTAGCAACGTAGGTATTTTTTAAGTCCCCATCAATTGTTTTTGGGACCCCAATTACCACTGTTTGAGAGTTTTTGCTTATAAAATACTCTGACAAAATAGCGGCATTGGTGTTGGAATCATCCCCTCCAACGATAACCAAACCATCTAATTCCATGAATTCAACTGTATGTAAAGCAAAGGCTAAATGCTCTAAGGTCTCTATTTTAGTCCTTCCCGATCCGATTAAATCAAATCCTCCCTGGTTCCGATACGATTGAACCAGCTCTTTGGTCAATTCCTTATATTTACCTTTTATAATCCCTTCAGGGCCTTCTAAAAAGCCAAACAGTCTTGATTCTGGAGTCAGTAAAATTAGAGCATCCAAAAGACCTGTGATGACATTATGCCCTCCAGCAGCCTGTCCACCGGAGAATACAACTCCGACCCGCAATAAACGATTTTTGTTGTTCCTGTTTTTTTGAAGTTTTAAAATAGGTTGGCCAAATGTCAAGGGAAAAAGCGCACGAATTTCTTCATTTTCTAAAGAAGTATTTTTATCTTTTACCCATTCAACGTTATCTATTTGTTGCAATACACTAGGCAATATAGGAAGATATTTTTCACGAGCTTTACGTAAAGGGTTTTCAGGCAACATAAGGATCGCTCTTTTGCTTTTTTTTCGCTTAAGTATGAGCTTAAAAAGGTTAAAATAACAACTATTTAAAAATCAGTTGACGAAAAGAGCTTATTTTCTCTAAATTACTTCTTTGCCCAGATGGTGGAATGGCAGACACGCCAGATTTAGGTTCTGGTGCCTCACGGCATGTAGGTTCGAGTCCTATTCTGGGCATACCCCTCAGGACGCCTTCCCGAAAGGCAAGCGCGTCTTTTATCATCTTAAATGGTTTTCGTGTTTAGTCCCTAAAGGGCCCTTTCAACCTCGAAGTGCACGAAAAAGAACATATAAATACTTAAAAAAACATCTATTGTGCACCCGAGCATAGCATGTTTGTAGATAATCTCCTAAACGCTTCTATTGGAGTTTCGAAGTTAAGAGCCTTTCTAGGTCTGTTATTTAGTATAATATTTTTTCCCTCGATGAAAGGAGCTCTCTATAAAGCTATCCTCCCTTAAGATGTGAGATTATAGATGGTCTCATGACTAACATGTTCTTTACCATGTCTTTTAAACCATCCGGATATCTGTATAGGGCTCCATTGCAACTTGATTTTTTCTTCAATACTGGTAACTATTCGAGGAATCATTTTTTATTGGGCTGAGAATTTTTTCTAAGAAATGCTTTTTCTTGAGCTTGCTGATGACGGTATCCTCGTTGTCCTTTATTTCTCTTAAGCTCCCTACTAATAGTGCTATGATGAACTTTTAGAATGGTTGCTACTGAGCTAGATGTATCTCCTCTAGCTTGTAAAATATAAATCTGAAATCTTTAGTCATAGGTTAGGTGATGGTAGCCTTTAGGCAAGGTCTCTTTTTGTGTTTGATTGTTAAAAATCACAATAGAGCTCCTTTCATCGCCTGCCTATTCTTTTTTTAATTCTTCTGTGCACTTCAAACTTGAAAATATAATTTTTTAAATGCCTATAACTTTGCGAAAAAGTTGCTTTAACTCATAAATTTCTTCAAAGATAGAAACTTAAGAACCTCAATTGAGGTTCTTATAGCATACATGTCTTGAAAAGGGTTTTCTATTTTAGTCTCTGAATCTCCGCTGTATTTCTATCATATTCTGCTTTTTTAAGAAAATACTCTTTTGCAAACTGTGTTTTTTGATGCATCTCATGGCAAGTAGCAACCTTACCAAGCAAATCTGACATATCTTGTTGTAAATTAATGTTCTTGTTTTCCAATGCACTAATACGACGTAAACGTGATTCATTATCTGAATAAAGGCTTAACACCTCTCCAGCATTGCGCGCAATCATGCACATAGCTTGTTCAATTTCAGCCGATAACTTAAGGCTATCTGCTACCTGGAATAGCTCTTGTTTTTGCATGGCAACTTGGCGTTGTAATTGATCGTTAGAATCTTGTAATTCTCTAATTCTTTGCAAATCTTCATTGCGCAATGTCATTCGTTCTTTACCAACATAAAACTCAAAGCGATTACTCAAATCCTGCTTAGAATTAACAGTTTGAGGCTTATCTATTTTCTCTTCAGCAATAGAAGAGATGACAGGGATGCTTGTTGGGATTTCAAGCTCTTTATTTGAAGTATCTCGAACATTTAACTGTTTATTTATCTTAGGACTTCCTAATTGTTTGGTTCTTGAAGTGGATTGGCCACCTAATTGCTTAGTTGACATGTGACACCTTCCTTATATTAAGACATGTTTACTATAAAATTGTTTACGGAAAGCTTTTATATGAGTCTTTAGCTCAAGCTCCGTTAACTTAATAATATATTTATATTTTTAATTTGTCAATTAACTAGATTGTATAAATTAATATGTTTTTAATTGTAAAAAATACTAATTAAAATAAAAAAATAAAAAAAATAGAGCTTTTTTATTTGCGCGAAAAGAACAATTTGCTAGTTTGACAAATTACTTTCTTAAGAAAAATGAGAAATAATTTTTCCAATCATCGAAATATGGGTGCTTTATGCCAAAAAAATACACACAACTGCTCTTATCTATTAATATTTGCTTAACTGCAGTAGCAACTGCTACAGGCTCAGATGCCAGTAGTAATGATAGTTTTGTTGTGGTTCCAGACCACGAAATAAGCAAAGCATCCGATACCTATTGGGCAAACGAGGAACATGATCGGAAGTATCCTGAGATAACGAGTCAGGATCAGGATCCAAACTTTGATCCATCAGTTGAATTAAGCAACCAATTCTATCACATTTGGCACCGTTTGGAGAAAATAAATAAAATCTATCCATCTGAATTATTACAAAGAGCTCTATTACAACATCAAGAAAACCTTGAAAATCCTATTCCATACGATGCAAGCAAATCTCAACAAGATTTAACACACGATATACTTGTTCAATTCATCGACTTTTATGATGACTTGGAAGCACTTTCAAAGTATCAATTTAAAGAAGAGCTAGATGAAAATCTTCAAGTCGTATTAAAAATACAATTCGCGGAAATTTGCAAGTGCGTAAATAGAGTTCATGACCTTTATAAAGAGAAAGCTCTATCAAAAAGCGATCAACTTTTTTTAAGCCATCAATTAAAAGAACTTCTCGTCTTTTCTCAAAGCTTTCTAGCAGAAGATTCATCCATTTCAAGTAATACAACTGCATTAAGCAATGAAACCCTGTATCTTGTTAAGAAAGACACAGATGCAACATCTAAACCTTTCCCAGACGAGTCCTCCCCAACAAAGGTAGAATTAGATAATCAATTTAATCAAATTTGGGATTGTTTAGATGAGATAAATACAATCCATCAATCTGAACTATTACAAAGTCTTATATCCCATCATAGAGATGTAGAAATACCCTATGATGAGAGCTTAGAAGAAGTTAGCAAAGAAATTTTAGAAAATCAATTCATCCAACTTTATAAATCTTTAGCAATTTGTTCTCAACATGAACCTAGGGAAGGGCTAGGTGAAGAGAGTAGGCTTAAATTAGATATTCAACTTGATCAGATTAAGCGCTGCTTGAATACCATTTATATGATTTATAATTCAAAAAAAGAATTTTTATCCAAAGAAGAGAAAGCTTTTTTAAGAGATCAATTAGAAGAGCTCCATAATTTTTCCTGCAATTTTATAAGACAAAACTCGCTTCAAGAGGAAAATATCGATAAAGTAGAATTAAGCTCACTAGATAAAATTCAAGCATTATTAAATAGCTGTGAAGAAGAAAATTCTTTAATTTATCCGCAATATGAATATATTATAAATAGCCAAAAAGCCAATATATCTAACCTTTTAACAAGCTCTAAGACTGAAAGCACTATCGAAAATCAGTTACTTTATTTTAACAAAGCTGAAGGGTTAATGGAAATACAACACACAGAATTATCAGAAGATGGAGAATATGCAGAGCCCTATACAACAACATGGAAAATCCGGCCGGCCGATATTAATCTTGTAAAAGATTGGAAAGAACAGGATCCCATTACTATCGATAATACCAATATCTTCTCTAAATACACCATGCGTGGAGAAAAACTCGATTACACTCTTACTAATCATAAAAAATCCGTACGAGCCAATTTCATTTGTAAGAGCTCAAATAAGAATACATACACCATACTATCGATAGATTATCTCGAAAATATTGTAGTTCTTAAAAATGGACCCTGCTTATTTGTACAAGACGGAGAATTGAAAGAATGGCATATTAAAGATGTTGTAATTTTACAAAGATCTGGATCTGTTATCGATGCAAATAACCCTCATGAATTAATTAATAAAACAAGAGGAAATAAGAAAACTTGGGTTTCTTTAAAAAAATAAAAGAAAAAAAAGCCTTATTTTTTTTAGAAATAAGGCTTTTTTTTCTATCTATGTGGCAAAAAGAGACAGATAGATTCCATTTCTTGGGGAGTTAATCCCCCATGAGCTGCAAAAAAATGTTGTTCAAAACGATTTTTTTCAAACCACCAAACAGCTTCGCTAAAATAAGGTAGAATCACTAGATTGGCTAATCTTTGTTGCAATCTTTCTGAAGCTCCACCAAAAAATTTTTCTTTCACCATTTTTTTGGTCAAAACAACATCAGCTATGCCTTTTAACTTTTTTTCTAAAAAGCTTGCGGTTTCTAACAGTTTTTCCTCTTGGACATGTAAAAATAAATCTCTACAAGAACCAGCAGGAGCTAATATCCTGCCTTGGCTGTCTTTTTTCATGGCAAGAAGAATAGAAGGAACAAACCGATTTAAATAAATTGTTTTATCGGGATCTACAGGGCTCATTCCATGATCCGCTGTAAATAAAGTCGCAATACGCTTTCCAGACTTGCGAAGGGGTGTCCAAAAGTTCGTTTCAATAAGATTCCAACAATTCAATACAGCATTAGAGAAAAAATCGGATGTAATACCATGTCGATGTCCCATTGAATCGATATCTGCAAGGTAGATAAAACAATAAAAAGGAGTTTGTTTAGGATTGCAACATAGATCTACTAATGAGTTTAAAGCAGAAGAAAATGTTACGTAAGGAACCATCGTTGCTGCTTCACATAAAGCCTTAGAATAAGAGGAATGAGCAATCTTATCGCTTTGGAATACATAACTCGCAATATTCTGGGTAAGCAATTTTTGATAAAATGTCTTAAAGGGAAAAATCTGTTTGGGATCGTACTTTGGAATTAACTGATTAGCAGATTTATCTCCCGCATAAGAAAAAAGCAAAGGAGTAATGATTTTCTCTATAAGGGGCTCGTAGTAAAACCATTCATAAATTCCTGTCTCTCCCACATTTAGGCCAGTGTGTATTGTAGTTACATGAGCCGCTGTTGTAGATGGGAATTGAGAAGAGATCTTAGAAACCACTCCCTCTTCTACCACTCGTTTTAGAAAAGGACAAGAGGGTAAATATTTTTCAAAAAATTCCCATCCAAAACCATCGATAAGAAAAAGCACCACACCATCATAGTCTCCATAGCTATCTGCTATTGCAGATTTTGGCAAGCCTCCTTTAGGCTGCTTAGATAGCAAACGCATAATGGTTTGAGGAAATTGAGAGAATGCATAACCTTGATAAAGAGGCTTCTTAAAACAAGAAGTGTATTGGGCTAATTTCAATGCATCTAAAGATTCTTGATTAATCAAAAAAAATCTCCTAATAACTGTACTTTATTCTATTTTTTAGATAATATATATTCCTTTTAATATAAGAAATCTGATTATGAAGAAAAATTTTTCTCCAAAGCGTTGTATTAGCGTTTTTGCTTTAGCTATGATTAATTTAGCTGCTATTGGGAGTGTGAAAAACTGGCCCATTACAGCAGAATATGGTTTTGCATCTATTTTTTATCTTTTATTAGCAGCTTTGGTCTTTTTTTTACCCTTATCGCTTGTATCTGCGGAACTTGCTACCGGCTGGCCTCAAACAGGGGGAGTATTTGTATGGGTAAAAGAAGCTTTTGGTGCAAAAATAGGATTTTTAGCTATCTGGCTTCAATGGATTGAAAATGTGATCTGGTATCCTACTATTCTTTCGTTTATCGCAGCTACATTAGCTTATCTTTTTAAACCAGAACTAGCTGGTAATAATATGTATACCTTAGCTGTGGTTCTTATTTCCTTCTGGTCAGCTACTTTATTAAATTTAATGGGCATGCAAGCCTCGAGCTTAATTAGCACTATTAGTGTAATGCTTGGATCTTTCATTCCTGGAATCTTTATTATCGGCCTTGGTCTTTTCTGGTTCTTTCAAGGGAATCCTTTAGGGATTGTTTTAGATTTACAGCATTTAATCCCAAATATCACCTCTATTGATAGCATGGTATTTTTTACAGGGGTCATTCTGTCTTTTTGCGGAATAGAGATGTCTGCAGCCCATGCTAGAGATGTGAAAAACCCACAAAGAAATTATCCAAGGGCGATTCTATTCTCTGTGGTTATCATTTTGAGCATGTCGGTTTTAGGCGTATTATCTATTGCAAGCGTTGTTCCACAAAAAGAAATAAGTCTAGTTGCGGGCTCTATGCAGGCTTTTGTATATTTTTTTGACAGATATCATTTAAACTGGCTTACACCCTATATTGCAGCGCTCGTTGCCATTGGAGCCTTTGGATCTATGAGCACGTGGATTGTAGGGCCAACCAAAGGCCTATTAGCTGCAGCAAAATTAGGGGATTTACCTCCTATATTTCGCTTAGTGAATCGAAAAGCGGTCCCTATCAACTTGCTTATTTTACAAGCTATTATTGTCACCTTTCTATCACTTGTATTTGTCTGTATGCCCAGTGTGAGCAGTGCCTTTTGGATTCTGACTGTGATCGTAGCTCAGTTATACCTGATCATGTATATCTTGTTATTTGCCTCTGCTATTAAACTGCGCTATACTAAACCTCATATCGAACGCTCTTATTTAGTCCCTGGCAGAAAATTAGGCATTTGGCTCATTTCAGGTTTAGGAATCTTAAGTTCTTTTTTTGCTATAGCAATTGGCTTTGTTCCTCCTTCTCAATTAGAAACGGGTAGTTTTTTATTTTACGAGGGCTTTTTAATTGTAGGTGTGTTAGCTGGTTGCTTTGCTCCTTCTTTAATACTTTTTTTTCAAAAACCACATTGGAAACGTCTTTTATCTCATGAAAAAGAATAAGCAAGACACTTCGTGGGAATCCTCTTCCGCTTGGTATGATAAGTTAGTTAGCATTGAAGGACATTACTATCATCAAGAAATCATTATTCCTGGGATTTTAGCTCTGCTAGAACAATATCCGGATCCCGATGGATTCTTATTAGATCTTGCCTGTGGACAAGGAGTATTAGCTCGTCATTTACCTAGACAAATGAAATACATCGGAATCGATGCTTCTCCTTCTTTGATTCAATCCGCTCAAAAAAATGCATCCAGCAATCATCGATTTTTTGTGCATGATTTTACCCATGATTTATCTATCCCAAAAATCCTGTGCAGCCATGCATGTTGTATTCTCGCATTGCAAAATATATCCTCTGTTAACTCATTACTTCAAAGCGCCTGGAAGCATCTTAAAAAAAATGCCCCGCTAATTTTAGTTTTAAACCACCCAAGTTTTCGCATCCCTAGACAATCGAGTTGGGGCATAGATCTAGCAAAAAAACTACAGTATCGCCGAATGGACTGTTATATGACTCCTTTGAAAATCCCTATCCAAACACACCCTAGCCTTAAAAACCAATCTGAAACAATCTGGTCATTTCATTACCCACTATCTACTTATAGCGCTCTTTTAAAAGACGCTGGCTTTGTGATAGATCTCATTCAAGAGTGGTGCTCGAATAAGAAAAGTCAAGGAAAAATGGCTAGTATGGAAAATCGTTCACGCAAAGAGTTTCCTCTCTTTATGACCCTTATTGCACGTAAGATTTAAAAGTTCATCTCTTGACGTTTTTTCTCTCGTTCTTTTTTTTCTTTTTTACGTCTTTGTCTGCGATCATCCGCTTCCTGATAACGTCTTTTTTCCAAGGCGCTTTCTGGGAGCACTTGTGGAACCTCTACAGGAGCTCCTGCGTCATCTAGTGCTACAAAAGTAAAATAGGCAGATAAAATGTGCTTACTACGTCCTGTAGTATATTGCTCAGCTACTACTTTTACGCCAATTTCCATAGAGGTTCTCCAACTACGATTAATTGCTGCCTTGAAGACCAAAATATCTCCTCTACGAGCTGGTCCTAAAAAATGCATAGAATCAACCGATGCTGTTACGCAGGTACGCTCACTGTGTCTTTCTGCTACTACTGAAGCAACACGGTCTAAAATAGACATCACTAACCCACCGAATACAGTATCATTAGAATTAAGATCGTTGGGAAACACTTTATAGGTTTGATCATTAATAGCAGATTCAGAAACTTTTTTAGGAACAAAAGACATACCCCCCCCCCTTTACTTATGCTTAGTATATCGAATCCGCTTTTAGAAAGTACTCTAATCTGCTAACCTTAAGTTTGAAAACAAAAAAAGAGAATGATTATGTGTGGTATATTTGCATATATTGGTCCGCGTAATCCTGCAAAAACCTGCTTAAAAGGATTAAAACAACTCGAGTACCGTGGGTATGATTCTGCAGGAGTGGCTGGCGTGGAAAAAGGGATGTTAATCACCTACAAAGCTGTAGGTAAGCTAAGCGCTTTAGAACAGGTAATTGAGCGGTGTCAAAATCATCAACTACATCTTGCTATTGCTCATACTCGTTGGGCTACTCATGGTAAACCAACAGAGGAAAACGCCCACCCTCATTTTGATCAAACCCAGTCCTTAGCTGTGGTGCATAACGGCATCATTGAAAACCATTTTGCTCTTCGCTCTATGCTGCAAGAAAAAGGCAGGCACTTTTACTCAGACACAGATACAGAGGTGATAGCGCAGCTTATCTCTCATTTTTACCGAAATGATTTACTCGCCGCGGTAAAAGATGCTACTTCTTTGCTTAAAGGCTTTTGGGCTCTTGCTATCATTCATAAAGATCATCCAGATCAAATCATTGTAGCTGCCTATCAGAACTCCATTGCTATCGGTTGTGCTCATGAGGAGGTTTTTATATCCTCAGATGTAAATGCTTTTTGTGAACCAGATTTAGAGATAATGTTCTTGCATAGCAAGGAAATAGCCTGTATTTCTTCTCAAAAAATCCAAGTATTCGATAACACACATACACAAATTAACAAGCCAACAGAGTATTTTGAAATAGAAAAAACACTTGTTTCTAAAAATGGCTATCCCCATTTCATGCTCAAAGAAATCTTTGAGCAACATAAAACGATTCAACAAGCTTTTCACAACCGGCTTTTACATGTGCAAGGGACTGTTTTTTTTGAAGAGCTTCTCTTTACAACAGAAGATTTAATAGAAGTGCGTCAAATCTTAATTATTGCTTGTGGCTCTTCTTGGCATGCAGGATTACTTGCTGCTGCTTTTTTTCAAGAAAAAGCGCGAATCCCCACTCAAGCTCATATTGCTTCAGAATTTCGCTATAGCCATCCCATCCTCTCTAAAGAAACATTAGTGATCGCAATTAGTCAGTCAGGAGAAACCCTAGACACCCTAGCCGCTGTTAGAGAAGTGAAAAAAATGGGGGCAAAGGTTTTAGGAATTTGCAATGTAGCTCATTCCACCCTAGTAAGGGAAGCAGACTCCACATTGTTTTTAAAGGCAGGAGCAGAAATTAGTGTCTGCTCAACAAAAGCCTTTATCAATCAACTCATCGTTCTTTTTTTATTTAGTCTTCAAATGGCAAGATTGCGACAAATGGATATAAAAACAGGGCAGTATTGGATCCATGAAATAGAGGCTATTCCTAAACATATAGAGACCATCTTGCAACAAAAAGACACCATCTCCTATTTTGCTAAACAATATGCACACCTAAAACATTTCTTCTTTTTAGGACGCAGCTATATGTATCCCACCAGCTTAGAAGCTGCTTTGAAGCTCAAAGAAATTAGCTATATCAATGCACAGGCCTATCCAGCAGGAGAGATGAAACACGGTCCCATTGCCCTTGTTGACCCCTCTTTAGCTGTCATTGCCTTATGCGGTAACAAACACACCATAAAAAAAATGTTGAGTAATTTAATGGAAATTCAAGCCCGAAATGCACCTATTTTAGCATTTGCTCCTAAAAGCTGTTTAGATGTTTCTTTGATTACCAATCAGGTGATCTGGCTTCCTTCCTCGCCAGATCCACTCTCTTGTATTCTCTATTCAGTAGCTACCCAGCTTTTTGCCTATTCTATAGCACTGGAAAAAGGCACTGATATCGATCAGCCACGTAATCTTGCTAAATCGGTAACTGTGGAATAGGCAGCTCTTTTAACCTCAATGTTGGGTTTATCTCTTTGTTTTTCAAGTAGATAAACGGATTTTTCTCGGTGAAAATCCTAAAAGCTATAAGGATTGAATCGAATAAGAAAAAATACACTGGTTTTATGAAAATGAAATACAAAGAAACAGGTGACTTATAGATAGATACATATAGTATTAGTTGTTTATAATTATTAACTTAGAAATATTTCTTGTGTAGAGTAATTGGGGATTATTTATTGACTAAAACCCAAAACTGAGGTTTTTAACCTATAAAAGCAAATGTAGCTGTCTTTTGCATCTTCTAGCGCCTGCTTTTTGCTAACAAGAGAAACGCTTCCATCATTACATTGCATCCATTGATCTTGGACTTTTCTATATGCCATATAATGACCATTATTTAGAGAGTCTCCTAAATGAACAATAAAGGAGCTCAACTCATAGGATCCAGAAGGAGCATTTTTAATTTTAAGTAGTTTTGCATCTAGTTGTTCAGGAATTTCAATAGGATTGGTAAGCTTAGTCCAATCTGGCTTAAATCGTGCAAAATTAATGAATAAATCTTTAGGTAGTGTACTAAATTCTATTTCTTCTTTAACTGGAGATACCCAGGTATCATTTCCATCTACCATGTATCGACGCATTTCTGAACCTATGACATCCTTATTGCAAAAGTATTTTTTTAGAAGCGATCTTAACGTAAAATCCTTTTGCTCTGAATCAAAATTAATGCTAATACCATAACTAGTCCCCTCTTCTCTATATATATTATCTGGATTTAAAAATGAACAATCTTTATTCGGTGTTTCTGTAAGAACTTTGAGGTGGTGGGTCACTTTTTCGAATTTATAGTTTATTGAAGAGGTATTTGTTAAATTTTGCTTTTTAAGAATCTCATCGTTTTTAGCAAAAAGAATTGTTAAAATCTCACTTGCGTCTTCTTGGATGTAATGATCTAATTTAATTTCCTTAGGACTTAAATAATTCATTGCCAAACGCAGCTTATTAGACACTTCTTCTGGAATAGATTTTTGTTCTTCAATTGCCTGATCATAGGAATCTAGAACAGAAAGCATCCTATTTCCACATTCTTGATCCTTTGCTTTTGTGCTTTTAGCATAGTGGCTAGCAACTGTAGTATAAATATGGAGCAGTGCTGGTTCATTTATGATCATTTGCAAACAAGAATTAAATCCACAATTATTCAATTTATTTTTAAAACCTACTGGTTTGTTGTTCACATTTACTTGTTTTAAATAGTCGTTTACCCTTTCTGCTTTGACTTCCTCTAGCGAGATTTTAATAAATGAAGAATCTAGTAACGAAGAGCTATTTACCATATATTTGGGAGTTTTTATTTTTTTAAGAACTGCAAAAATCTTAGAATGTTGAGATTCTGTTAAACTAAAGCCTGCTACCTTTCTCATAATTCCGTCTGTATCTTTAGCTTTACAAATAAAGCCTTCTTTTAAATCGACAGAAGTTGTTATTTCAATGTCTTTATGTGAAAGTTTGATGTGTTTTTGAAGCATTTCTTGCAAATTGATATCTTTTGACTGCTCTAAATAGCTGTGAGTAATCTCTTCCCACTCTGAGCCTGTTTTTTTATGATACACCGTAAGATGATAGGACTTTCCATTTAAGTTGATAAAAGGACTCAACTCAGCTGCAGAATAAAAAGAAGACTGTGCTGTATAGTAAGATCTTACAGAGCTCATAGAATGGGCTTCAGCCATATTATCACATTTTATTTAGTTTATTATTACTATATTATACAATAAACAGAATAAAAATTCAATTAATTTGAATTTAAATCAATAACAACAAGATTGTCTTATATTTATAGTTAAGATCTAATAAATTGTTTTTTAATTAAATCTTAATCATGAACCTATCTTGAATTGAATATAAATTTTCGTTAAGATCCTACATTCCCACCCCCTAGCGTATATTTTTGGAATTAGCCTATAGATTTGAATTGCCGTGTATACTAGTTTGATTTCAAATTAAGAATTTATAAACAATCGTATTTCATGACAAATATCTTTTAAAATTTTAATCATTTTAGAAATCTAATGCTTAAGATTTAAAAAATCTTTGGGTACACATATAATCTCAGGGTTTATTTAAAATGGAGCCTATATAACTGTCAGTTGCGAGCATCACATGTTTAGGACTACCGAATAAACCAAATAATATTCCAACTTATTAATAACAACATAAACTTTTTTAAGTATTATAAATACTAATTTTTAAAAACCAAAGAATTGTCAAAAAATGAATAAGCGCTTACATTGCATTTAAGATGCTCTTATTAAGAGATGCTATGAATTACCGTACAAAGCTCTATTTTGCCTTTGTAATTACTTCTATAGTTTATTTAATTTTTGGGTTTGGTGTTCTTCTGCAAGAAAGAGAGCGTCTAAAGGTAAACTTTTCAAGATATGTATCAGACCACGTCCTGCAAAAGATTTTATCCTCTAGTAAACCCACCAATTTAGAAGGAGAGAGAAGGAAAATCACGGTGCTTTTTTCTGATATTCGTCAATTTACCCATCTATCAGAGAGTCTGCCCCCCGAGCAGGTTGTAGCCTTACTCAACGAGTATTTTAAGGTTATGTTGGATATTATTTTTGAACATAAAGGCACTTTGGATAAATTTATTGGGGATGGATTAATGGTGGAGTTTGGAGCTCCTTTAGATGATGAAATCCAAGAAAAGAATGCCGTTACAGCAGCTATTGCTATGCAAAAAGCACTGGAAAAACTCAATACAACATGGAAACAGCCAGCTATTCAAATAGGCATCGGCATTCATACAGGCTTTGCTATTGTAGGCAATGTGGGTTCTGAGAAACGAATGGAATATACAGCGATTGGAGATACCGTAAACATCGCCTCTAGATTAGAACAAATGACAAAATTTACTAAAAGATCCATTTTAATTAGTGAAGATACCTACCAAGCTATAAAAGAAGAATTTCCTGCTGAAAGCCTAGGTCCTATTACACTGCCTGGCAGACAAGAGCCCATTAGAGTCTATGCAATAGAAAAAAACTAGTCCTATGCGAAAAATATGTTATGAAATACTCCTGGCTTTTATCATTTTTTTGCTTTTTCTACCTAATTTCTTATCTACCCAATTAGGAACGCAATTGCTTATTTCTTTTTTGGGAAAAAAAATCCAATTAACCAAACTTCATTTAAGCTGGTTTGGCAGACAAAAAATCCTACAACTTGAAATCATCAAACAGAACCAGCATTGGTTTAGCAGTCCTGAAGTTACCATAGATAACTCTCTTATTTCCCTTCTGTTATTGTATAAGCTTAAAATAGAAGTTAGGGAACCTAAACTATTCTGGGAAGAAAAATCACAGGCTTCTTCTGCCTCTCTTCAAAGTCATACAAAACCAAAGAATTCTTTTGATCTCTTTAACTGTATTCAAGCTTTACGAATAACAAATGGCTCTTTTAAGATTGTTCCCTTAGATTGCCCTGCTATGCAATTCGATCATATCGATCTTAAATGGACCAGGCAGCAAGGTTTAGGTCATTTAATTCTACTAGCTAACAGTCTACAAAATCAAAGTAAAGGCTCTATTCATCTGCAAGGCAGTTTTCTTGTTTCTAAAAAAACACACCCCTTACCCTTGACTCTTAAAGCGACTTGCACAAATCTATCTACCGAATTTTTACATCTTTTTACTCAAGATTTCCCCGTAAGATCTTTACTAGGCGATGTATTTGATCTTAAATTGGATGTAAAAGAACAGCTTTATACTTTTGACCTATCGAGCCCTTTAGTAAAAACACAAGGCCTAGCTCATTGGGATAAAAAGAAAGAGCAATTGACAGCCTCTTCTATCCCTATATCTTTTACCCTTACACAAGGTGATTATGCTTTTATTAAATCTCTAATGAAGCTACCTGCATTAACTCTTGCAGAACCGAGTGTATTTCACGGTATGATTCATCAATTATCCTTAAATACAAAAGCTAAAGGATTTTTCCCTTCGCTTAATCAATCTTCTCTAGTTTTTCATACTGAACTGACAAGTGAAAAATTACTCTTAGCTTCCCCATTGGGAGTTTCTCATATCTCCTCCTTGCAAATCCAGGCAAAGGTTTCAGAAGAACGTATTTCTTCTCAAATACAAGCTGTTATTTCTGCTAAAAAACAGGGATGGTTTTCTTCAGATATATCCTGGGAAAAACAAATAGAGACTTTACATGCAGAGATAAGAGCTTCAGAACTACCTACCTACTTAATCGAAGGAATATTTCCTCAAATATCTTTGCAAAGACTATGGGGTCCTAGCATAGATCTCACTTTACATGCAAAGTTACTTGCTAGAAATGGCCCCCTATCTGTTGAAGTGCTCTCTCCTTACTCTTCTTTTTCTTTACAAGGGCAGTTACAAAAAGAAGCAATTACATTAGATAAACCCCTCTATTGTCAACTAAGTAAAGAAGCGGGTGTTTACGTATTACAAGAAATTTTTCCTAGTTTACAACCTAAAAATCCTATTTCTATCAAGATTGCAGCTGGAGAAACCCTCTCTTTTTCCTATCCATTTCTCTCTATGCAGTGGGTTATTCCCAGTCTAGAAATAGAAATGGGCAAAGTACTTTGCCATAAGCAAAATTTCACTTCTTCTTTGTTTAATTTACTAAAAATCCATCAATTTGATGCAACTATTACATGCAATCTTTGGATAGCACCTATTACAATGCACATAGACAAATCTCTAATTACAGTGGAAAGAGTAGAGCTATTATTAGCTGATATATACGAAATAGCCATTTGGGGAAAAATAAAAGATCACTCACTTAAAATGAAAGTTGGTCTACCTGCTTCCACGTTAACCAAAGCCTTTCAAATCCCTAATCTTCCTGATGATTACGTTTTAGCTCTTACATTAGAAGGTAGTTTAGAAAATCCACAAATCAATTTAAAAAAAGCCGCTGCCAAAATTGCAGCGTTATTCATTTGTCAGCAAAATAAAAACCCATTGAATATCCTTTTTCCTCTATGTAAATCTTTGCAGAAAACTCCAATCCCTCCAGCTAAACACCCTTTTCCTTGGGAACAGAGAATCTCATTTGCAAAAGATAAAAATAGCAAAAGGTTTAAGCCGGATGATAAACCATTAGAACAACTACTAAAAGTGATGCGTTAAGGAGTTATTTAAGCTCCATGAACCTATCTTGAATTGAATATAAATTTTCGCTATGATACCAGATCTTTTTATTTTTTAACTAAAGACAGATGACATGAGCAAGCAAGGATTAA
>NZ_JAAVTY010000080.1:0-7212 GCF_018642185.1 Candidatus Rhabdochlamydia sp. W815
TATACATTGTCTTGCCCATTTCATTTCGGATAGCATAATGGAGCGAAGAATCTAAAATAGTTTTCTTCAAAAAGACTCCGCAGAGAACCCTGAACTTATCTCCCGCATTAAACTTTGCTGTCCTAAGATCTTAAAAAACGCCTTTTATTTTGCAAGCAAAATATCGGCTCGGAGAGCTTATGAAGAATTAAGAGAATTTATATTCCCCTTGTGTGCAATTAGAGAACCCAATTTATTAATCAGCTGGAAGTAATTTTGCATATTTTGCAACTAAAGAGCGTAGCATTTTAGATTGAGGAAAGAACACATCATATGTCATACCAAGAGATGTATTATATTGTTTTTGGATAATTCCTAAACCAAAGTCCTTGTGAAATACTCTATCTCCTTCCTGGAAATTGTTCTTCTCTACTTGTTGGTGGGTGTAGGTCTCTACGGGTTTTTTGGGAGGTATTTGAATAAATACCGAGGGAATCTCACTTAAGAAGCGGCTAGGCTGCATTATCTTAGTCATCCCCCAGAGATGGCGTTGACGAGCTGCTGTCAGGAATAAAAGATCTTTAGCACGTGTCATTCCTACATAGCATAGTCTACGCTCTTCTTCTAAAGAATCAGAATGACCAAGGGCATTAGTATGGGGAAGTAATTCTTCTTCTAGCCCCACTATAAATACACAAGAGAATTCAAGACCTTTACCATTATGTAAGGTCATAAGACGAATACGATCATTCTCTTCTGGCTTCTCTGGAGCGGATTTGAGAATTAACTCTTCTAAGAACTGAGCTAAAGAAGCTTCTTTATTTTCTTCTTCCCATTCTGTTGCTTTGGTAATTAACTCTTCTATATTTCTTCTTCGATCTTGGTAGCTATCTGGATCTTCACGCAGGTAGTCGAGATAGTGGGATTGATGAATAATTTGTTCAATAAGCAAAGAGAGTTTTGTCTTTTGCAGAACACTTTTTTGCAGTGAGAGAATGAGATTGGTGTATTCTTTTAATCCCTGCAGTTGTTTGTTAGAGAGTTTGCATGGGATTTTTTTATTAAGAATACTTTGAATACATGTTAAAATATCGATTTTATAGTTTTCTACCAATTCTCGTAATTTTTGAAGAGTTGTATCCCCTAACCCTCGTTTTGGTAGATTAATTGTACGTGAGAAAGCGATAAAATCTGTGCCAGCTAAAGTCATACGCAACCAAGCTAATAGATCTTTGATTTCTCTTCGTTGATAAAAGGAGAGTCCTCCAACGATTACATAAGGAATATTTTCTTTTAATAGATAGTCTTCAAATAGACGAGATTGAGAGTGCGTACGAAAGAAGATGGCGCACTCATTTAAACGCATTTTTTGGTCTATGTGTAGTTTATGAATCTGTGAAATGACAAAACGAGCTTCTTCATATTCGGTATCAGCAAGATATTGGGTGATTTTTTCTCCTTCTGTTCTCTTGCTCCATAGGTTTTTAGGGTATCTGCCTTCATTATGTTGAATTAGAGAATTTGCTGCTTTTAAAATGAGAGAATGACTGCGATAGTTTTCTTCTAAAGCGATGACTTTAGCCCCTGGAAAATCTTTTTCAAAATTTAGGATATTGTGTACATTAGCACCCCTCCAGGAATAAATGGATTGATCGGGATCTCCAACTGCAAAAACGTTATTATGACGAGCGGCTAGTAGGCGAATTAACATGTATTGCGCCATATTAGTATCTTGATATTCATCAATTAAAATGAAGGACCAGCATTTTTGGTATATATCTAGAACTTGGCTGTTAGATTTAAGCAGACCCACGGTTAGATATAGCAGATCATCAAAGTCAAGAGCATTATACTCTTTGAGCTTCTGTTGATATATCCCGTATATTTGACAAAGAGGTCTTTCATCAAGAGGAATATTTTCTGGTTGGGTCAATGCGTTTTTTGCTTGAGAAATCTGTGTTTTTAACTTTTTAAGAGTTGCTTTATCTTCTTTTAGCCCAAGCGTTTTTAAACATTCTCTGATTACCCTTTCGCTATCTTCTTGATCATAAATGGTAAAGTCACTGCGGTAATTTAAGTGAGTGATCGATTCGCGCAAAATACGTGCGCACAAGCTATGAAAGGTACAAGATAGTATGCTTTCCTGGGTTAGATGAAAAATTCTTTGGCGCATTTCATCAGCTGCTTTATTGGTAAAGGTCACAGCTAAGATTTCAGAGGAGGGGACGCCTATTTTAAGCAAATGGGCAATACGATAGGTCACTACTCTACTTTTACCGGAACCCGCCCCAGCTAATACAAGTAAGGGTCCTTCAATATGAGTTGTTGCAACACGTTGCTGAGAATTGAGTTGTTCTAGAAAATCCATACCACCGAAGCTCAAATTTTTGAATCGATGATAAGAAATTACTGCTTTTAAACCCAAGTAATCTGATAAATACTTGGGTTCAAAGGCAAATTAAAACATGTTTTAGAAAGGATAGCCGACATGCTTGGTTTACATGTCTCTTAGTGCATTTCTATCGCGACGGTTTATCGTATTGCTGCGATCCCTGTAATTACTATCATCTCTCATCGTATTGTCATCACAGCACTTTGGCGTTCTTTTGCAGTATGTTTTTGGCTTACAACATTTTGGTTTTTCGGATTGCATAAATCTTGTAGAATCACAGCATCCATCTGTAGTGCAAGCTGGTTCTCTTTTAGGCACGCAGCATCCATCTGTAGTGCAAGCTGGTTGTCTTGTGGGTTCACAAGGTTTGCAGCAAGGTTTAGGGCACTTGGGTTTGCAGCGCTTAGGCTTAGGGCAACATTTAGGTTTGCAGCACTTAGGCTTAGGGCACTTAGGTTTGCAGCACTTAGGCTTAGGAGCGCAACAGCCGTCTGCATTATTTAATTCATCATCTGCTCTTTTTCTTCCCCAACGTCTACTATTATTATCGTATCGGTCATCCCCATTATGGACAACATCTCTCTGTATCATGTCTACTTGCAGTTGCTTAGCGTTACGTGCTCCAACGAGATCACTTGTGTCAGTAAACTCCTTAGAACTATCTTGTGATATATATCCTTCTTTTTCAAACTCATTGTTCTGAGCAGGAGAGTGATCTCGAGCCATACTAAATGTTGTTTGTAACAAAGCCAATCCAATGGCTAATAAATACTTCTTCATTTTCCCCCCCTTTAATCCACATGGGTAATGTTGTTTCTCTATTTCTGGACATTAATAAAAAAATGTTTTTTTTAAAAACATTTTTTGTTGTTCGAGAGATTTATTTAAATTATCTATATAAGATATGTTTAGTTGGAATGTCTTTTTAAAGTTCACATATACAGTGTTTTAAAAATAAATAATGGATGATATTTTAGTGTCTGTGATAAAAAGAATATACTATGTTTAATTTTACGTTTTTTTTCTTAGCAATTTGGAGTTTTTGCCTTTCTGTAACAGGGTTAGAGCTGAAACTAGGGGTCGATTGTTTATTTGAAGCGAACAATATTGTTAAATTACGGAATAAAAAACTAGGACTTATTACTAATCAAACAGGAGTCAACAGCAACCTTTCTTCTACCATCGAGTTATTTTTAAATCATGATACTCAGCTCATTGCTTTATTTGCGCCAGAGCATGGCTTATATGGTTTAGAACAAGCGGGTGTTAAAGTAGAACCGCAAAGTATTCATGGTTTGCCCGTATATAGTTTATACGGAGCCACTAGACGAGCTACTTCGAGCATGTTGCAAGGGATTGATCTACTAATTTTTGATATACAAGATATTGGATGCCGGTCTTATACTTACCTTACGACTCTTTGTTATATCTTAGAAGAGGCGGCTAAACATAAAATTTCAGTGATGGTATTAGATCGTCCTAACCCTATGGGAGGCTTGATTGTAGATGGGCCTATGTTAGAGAATAAATGGCGATCTTACATCGGATATATCAATGTTCCTTATTGTCATGGAATGACAATCGGAGAGCTAGCTTGTTATTTTAATCAAGAGTATCGCATTGGATGTGATTTAGAAGTAATCCGCATGAAGGGATGGCAAAGATCGATGTTCTTTAAAGATACGAAGTTATGTTGGATTCCTACAAGCCCTAATATTCCCGAGGCAGAAACCCCTTTATTTTATGCTTCCACTGGGATTTTAGGAGAGTTAGGAATCGCAAATATCGGTATAGGAAGCACTCTCCCTTTTAAAGTTGTAGGGGCTCCTTGGATCAATGCAAGGCAGTTTGCTAAAAAGCTAAATGCGCAGAAATTACCCGGAGTTATTTTTCATCCCTGTTATTACCGCCCTCTTACAGGGCTTTATCAATCAGAGAATTGCGAAGGGGTTTTATTATTTATTCTCGATCATAAGATCTATAAGCCGCTTAGCGTACAGTATATGATCATAGGTCTTTTAAAAAGCCTTTATCGAGAACAGTTTACAAATAGACTTAAGCAACTAGGGACAGAAAGAAAGAAAAATTTTTGTAAAGCTAATGGAAATGAGCACATGCTTGAGATATTAAGTAACGAAGAGTATATTGCTTGGAAGCTAATTGGTTATCAATTCGAAGATCGTCAAAAGTTTTTAACAAAACGCAGTGCTTATTTGTTGTATTAATTAGCACTTGCAACTTTATTTTGCTAAAAAATGCTCTCTTTGTATTGACAAAAATAGATTGTATTTGTAGGATTTGCTATGCAAAATCAATAAAATGAGGAGTTATTTTATGTCAGCTAATCATATGCAGCCACTTGGAGATAAAGTTCTTATAAAAAGAGCTAATGCTAAAAAATCCCAAAGTGGAATTCTATTACCAGAATCCGTGCAAGAAAAATCCCGAGAAGCAGAGGTTGTTGCAGTGGGCCTTGGTAAATATGATGAACAAGGCAAATTAAGACCCATGCATGTAAAAGTAGGAGATTGTATTCTTTTTTCTTCCTATGCTGGTACCGAAGTAAAAACAGAAGATGAGCAAGCTGAATATCTGATTATATCTCAAGATGATATTCTCGGAGTTCTTGTTTAAATTTTAAGCCTTAAAGGAGATATGCTATATGGCTAAAATGCTGCAATTTAATCAAGAAGCCCTAAAATCTATTTTAGAAGGGATGAAAAAACTAGCTAGAGCAGTAGCTGCAACAATGGGCCCCAAAGGTCGTAATGTTGTTATTAATAAAGGAGGGAAATCACCTCTTTGTACCAAAGATGGAGTAACTGTTGCTCAAGAAATTTTCCTCAAAGATACCTTTGAAAATGTAGGAGCACAACTAGTCAAACAAGCTTCTAGTAAAGCATCAGATGTTGCAGGTGATGGTACAACAACCGCAATTGTTCTTGCCTATGCTATTTATAAAGAAGGAATGAAAAATGTGGGAGCTGGAGCAAATCCAATGCTGCTGAAAAAAGGCATGGATAAAGCGGTTTCTCATCTGTTGGCCGCTTTAGACAAGTTGGCTACCCCTGTTGCAAGCAATGAAGAGATTAAGCAAATTGCGACAGTTTCTGCTAATAATGATGCCGAAATCGGAGAGATTATAGCTGCCGCCATGCAGAAAGTGGGTCAAGATGGCATAATCACCATTGCAGAAGCAAAGGGGATTGATACTCTCTTAAATGTTGTAGAAGGAATGCAGATTGATAAAGGATATCTCTCTCCCTACTTTGTGAATAATGCGGAAAAAATGATCATTGAATATGAAAACCCTTTGATTTTGATAACGGATAAAAAATTATCACAAGCTAAGGAATTAGTTCCTATTCTTGAAAAAGTAAAAGAAATTCAACGACCTTTATTAATTATCGCAGAGGATATGGAAGAAGAGGTGCTCACCACTTTAGTTATCAATAAACTAGGAGAATCTCCGCTACCTGTGTGTGCTATTGGGGCTCCTTCTTTTGGTGATAGGAGGAAAGCTCTTTTAGAAGATATAGCGATTCTTACGGGGGCTACTTTAATTACAGAGAACCTAGGACTTTTTGTAAAGAATGTAGGTCTAGAAGTTCTTGGAACAGCAAAGAGCATTAAAATCTCCAAAGATTCCGCTACGATTATCGATGGTTTTGGCGATAAAAAAACGATTCAAGCTAGAATAGCTTTTTTACGAGCAGAAATTGAAAGAGAGACCTCAGACTATGCAAAACAGCATTTGGAAGAAAGATTGGCTAAATTATCTGGTGGGGTAGCTATTATCAATGTAGGGGCTGGTACTGAAACCGCGCTTAAAGAAAAAAAAGAGCGTGTTGAAGATGCTCTACATGCAACTCGCGCTGCTGTTAAGGAAGGGGTTGTAGCAGGAGGAGGAGTTGCGCTTTTACGAGCTATTAAGACACTAGATTCTCTTATATGTAGCGGCGATGAAGCAGTCGGTGTAGAAATCATCCGTAGGGCTGCATTTGCTCCTACGGCTGCGATTGCTCATAATTGCGGCAAGCAAGGGGATTTGATTGCTGAAAAAGTGTTTGAGCAACATGGTAACTGGGGCTATAATGGCCTTACAGATCAATTTAGCGATTTAGTTTTAGATGGAGTCATCGATCCAGTGCGTGTGACAAAAAGCGCTCTTATACACGCCACTTCTGTTTCCAGCATGTTATTAACAATTAATGCTGTAATTACAGAAAAACCCAAACCCAAATCAAAAGCGGTTCCTTCTATGCCTAATATGGATGGTATGATGGGCGGTGGTATGGGAGGTATGATGGGTGATATGGGAGGTATGGGTTTTTAAGTATATAAATCTTTAGTTTTCTTACCTCATAAAAAAAGGATCTTTATAAGGATCCTTTTTTATATTCATAATTAATTTTTTTGTTTACTTAAAATGTTTAAAAAATTTACCTCCCAACAGTGAATTTAAGTAGATATCTAAATTTGCTCAAAAAACAGGTGGTATATGGATGCTAAAGAGCTGCAGGAGATCGATTTTTTCTTACAAGCAAGCGAGCAATTTATATCCAATCAGCAGAGAAAGAAATTCTGCTTGATGAAGAAGCTCCTATTATGGAAGAAATCATTGACTCGTGGCAGGATCTTTATCAAAGTATAAAACAACTGCAAGATCTATGGGAAAAAAGGTCTTCTTTTCATAGAGATTATAAGATAGATCTTTTAAATCGCATGAAACAAGAATCTTCTTTTGTATATAGTGGTTCCGATTCAATCGCATAGAAAAATATAGGATTAACGACAAGTTTCAAGTCGTTGACTTGAACCCCATTAAGCTAGCCGTTTGA
>NZ_JAAVTY010000081.1:0-7078 GCF_018642185.1 Candidatus Rhabdochlamydia sp. W815
GTATGTAGTTTTCTTTCGCAATTTTTCCATAGCCTGCGACATTTTTCTATCCACGCAAAAGAACGCTCTACAACCCATCTTTTGGAAATAACTGTAAAATTATGAAGTGTATTTCTTTTAGCTATTTCTACTATACATCCTAATATCTCCTGCACGCTCTTTGCAAATTTTTCTCCAGAATATCCTCCATCTGCTAAAACACTTTTTACAACGAACAAATGGTTTTTATGTAGTGAAAATGCTTCTATGATGCCTTACTGAAAAGATTTTAAACAGGCTCTAAGAAATGCTTTTTCTTGAGCTTGCTGATGACGGTATCCTCGTTGCCCTTTATTTCTCTTAAGTTCGCTACTAATGAGCTAGATGTATCTCCTCTAGCTTGTAAAATATAAATCTGATATCTTTGGTCATAGATTAGGTGATGGTAGCCTTTAGGCAAGGTCTCTTTTTGTGTTTGATTGTTAAAAATCACAATAGAGATTCTTTCATCGCCTACCTATTCTTTTTTTTAATTCTTCTGTGCACTTCAAACTTGAAAAGACATAACAT
This sequence comes from Candidatus Rhabdochlamydia sp. W815, assembly GCF_018642185.1. Classification (NCBI taxonomy): domain Bacteria; kingdom Pseudomonadati; phylum Chlamydiota; class Chlamydiia; order Parachlamydiales; family Candidatus Rhabdochlamydiaceae; genus Candidatus Rhabdochlamydia; species Candidatus Rhabdochlamydia sp. W815. Next base: position 550 of record NZ_JAAVTY010000081.1, read on the forward strand.
GCAATAGTTGACAATCTGATTTTACATCTCTCCCCTATCCAGAGAATGAAGGTGAAATTACGATTGATTTTATTACGAATCATTTGATAGTCTTTCTCCTTATCAATAAAACGCAGGAGAAACCCTTAAATGTCTAACAAAGAATTAAACGACTGGAACGTAAGTAACATCATCGATGATGCTGAGTTTCAAGAGGAAGAAGCCAAACAATTCAAAAATTTACTCAACAAAAAAGAGGAAATTGCCGGAAAAGGTTCCGTCGCGTTAATGAATACTGGTCAAATTTTAATGGGTCAAATTGTAGAAATTACAAAAGACTTTGTGATCATAGATGTAGGGTTAAAATCTGAAGGACTTGTTCCAATCAATGAATTTTCTGACACTGAAGAACTCGATGAAAACAGCTCCATTGAAGTGTATCTTGATCAGGCAGAAGGAGAAGATGGACAAATCGTACTTTCTCGAGAAAAAGCTCGTCGCCAAAGACAATGGGAGTACATTGTACATCATTGTAAAGAAGGCTCTATTGTCAAAGGAAAAGTCATTCGCAAAGTAAAAGGCGGTCTCATGGTGGATATTGGCATGGAAGCTTTTTTACCAGGTTCTCAAATTGATAATAAACGCATTAAAAATCTCGATGAGTTTATTGGACAAAGCTATGACTTTAAGATCCTAAAAATCAATACAGAGCGTAAAAATATCGTTGTGTCCCGCCGCGAAATTTTGGAAGAAGAGCGTATCTCACGTAAAGCAGAGCTTTTAGAAAATATTCACGAAAGGGAAATCTGCAAAGGCTGCGTAAAAAACATCACCGATTTTGGAGTCTTTTTAGATCTCGATGGCATCGATGGTCTACTACACATTACAGACATGACTTGGAAGAGAATTAAGCATCCCTCGGAGATGGTCTCTTTAGGACAAGAGCTAGAAGTAATCATCCTGCATGTCGATAAAGAAAAGGGGCGCGTTGCTTTAGGAATGAAGCAAAAAGAGACCAATCCTTGGGAAGAAATTGAAAAGAAGTACCCTTCAGGCACACGGGTAAGAGGCAAAATCGTTAACCTTGTTCCTTATGGGGCTTTTATCGAAATTGAACCAGGTATCGAAGGGCTCATTCACGTATCAGAAATGTCTTGGGTAAAAAATGTAACAGATCCTAGCGAAGTTGTGAATAAAGGAGATGAAGTAGAAGCTATTGTTCTCTCTGTTCAAAAAGAAGAAGGAAAGATTTCTCTCGGGCTTAAGCAAACAGAGAAAAATCCATGGGACGATGTAGAAAAAAAATACCCTTGCGATTGCTGTGTGAATGCAGAAATTCGTAATTTGACCAATTATGGCGCTTTCGTAGAGCTAGAGCCAGGTGTAGATGGGTTAATTCACATTTCTGATTTGAGCTGGATTAAAAAAGTGTCACATCCTTCAGAAGTGCTTAAGAAAGGTGATCGAGTAGATGCTGTGATTTTATCTGTAGACAAAGAGAGTAAGAAAATCACTCTTGGCTTAAAACAGCTAAGCAATAACCCTTGGGAGAGTATTGAAAAAACAATGCCTATTGGATCTTTAATTCAAGGAATTGTTACAAAAATCACAGCCTTTGGTGCTTTCATAGAGCTTTCTAACGGAATTGAAGCTCTAGTGCATGTAACAGAACTCTCCGATCAACCTTTTGGAAAAGTAGAAGAAGTGGTTAATAAAGGAGAAGAAATTACAGCTAAAGTAATTAAGCTTGATCCCGAACATAAAAAAATTGGCTTATCCATTAAAGAGTACTTAATTGATGAAAATAAATTTAACAGAGACGATATTGTCGTAGGAGGATCTAAAGCTTCTTCTCATGACAAAAAGCGTAAGAAAACCTCTTCAAAAGAACCTAATAACCACCCAGAAGAGTAAAAATACAGCTCAGTACAAATTAAATTTTTTAATTTATGCTGAGCTGATATGTTTTATCTTAAACAACAAATGCTAACTCTGACTAATTATTTAAGTCAAAAGTAAACACTAAGAGAAAAAGAGGCAAGATGAACAAAGATCTAGTCGCAATCTTCGAATATCTTGAAAGAGAAAAAGGAATTAAACGAGATGTAGTAATTTCTGCGATCGAAGAATCGCTATACGTGGCTGCTCGTAAAAGTATCCACGGCGGTTTGATTAATGTTTCTGTACAGGTTAACCCTAAGACAGGAGATATTAATGTAATAGCCCAAAAAGAAGTAGTAGAGCTCGTTACTATTCCAGAAGAAGAGATCTCTCTTGCGGAAGCACGCGTGCTTCATCCCGATTGTGAACTAGGACAGTTTGTTGACATTTCTGTTATTCCACAAAACTTTGGTAGAATTGCCGCACACACAGCAGGTCAAATCATCTCTCAAAAATTACGTCATGCAGAAAGAGATGTGATTTATGAAGAATACCGTCATCGGATCAATGAAATTGTTTCAGGTACAGTGAAAAAAGTCATTAGAGAAAAAACCTTAATCATTGATTTAGGAAAAGTTGAAGGTATTTTACCTAGCCGATTTTATCCAAAAACAGAAGAGTATAACTTAGGTGATCGAGTACAAGCCCTTCTATTTGAAGTAAGAGATACAGAAAATGGCGGAGCAGAAGTGATTTTATCTCGTAGCCACCCTGAATTTGTTGCACAATTGTTTTCACAAGAAGTCCCTGAAATTGCAGATGATACAATTGTTATAGAAAAAATAGTGCGTGCAGCTGGCTATCGCACAAAGATTGCAGTTAGTTCCCAAGATCCAAAAGTAGATCCTGTTGGAGCTTGTGTAGGAGTACGTGGAAATCGCGTCAAAAATATCATACGCGAGCTAAATAATGAAAAAATTGACATCATCCCTTTTAACAGTGATGCCACCACCTTGCTTAAATCCTCATTAGCACCGATAGAAATTAAGAAAATGATCGTTGATGAGCAAAGAAATGTCATCACTATCGTGATTAATGATGAAGATTATCCTGTAGCTCTTGGTAAAGGTGGAAGAAATGCCCGTTTAAACGGAGAGCTATGCGGCTCTGATCTACAAATACAAAAAATGAGCCATTACAAAGCTAATATGAATCTTGAGCACGCACAAATGGCTTCTGCCGATGATCCAACTTTAGATGAGCCGCTTACCATTGAAGAAGTTAGCAGCAGAATGATTATAGAAAGCTTAATTAGTGCTGGGTATGATACTCCTCGAAAAGTGTTAAATGCAACACCTGAACAATTGGCAATTATACCGGAAATCAGTTTAGAAATGGCGGACAAAATTTTAGAAAAAATTCGCAAAAAAAGAGGTTAAGAGTTGGCCAAGAATTTAAAAATAAATATAAAAAACGCACAACTTGCAGAAGCTCTTAAGCTCACTCGAGAAAAAAAACCTGTGCTCCGAAAAAAAGAAGAGAAAAAAGAACCTTTATCGGTTGAATTATCCCCTACTCCCACGGTAGAAGCGCCATCTTTCTCTTCTTTAAAACCTACTCCTGCTGAGCAACTCACAAAGGGGAAACCTATTCAGCAGAAGCCTCCTGTTGTAAAAACAGAGTCCACTCATTCAACAGCTAAGCCAGAATATCGCCATAAACCGCAACCGTTTAGAACAAATTTCCCTCCGCAACACCCCTCTTTTAGGCAAGATACAAGACCTAACACTCCATCTTCTTCTAGGCCTCCCTATCCCGCTCGAGCTGGATATCCGAGTGCTCTAAAAAGACCTCCTTTATCTAAAGATGTACCTATTCCAAAGGCTTCCGATGCTCCTAAAAAAGACTCTTTTAAACCAACACCACGTGAATCGGAAGACAAAAATCAGCGTTCTAAAACAGCTCATGAAATACGGCCAGCCAAAAAATCACCGCAAAAAACATTTGATGCCCGTGATAGAAAAGGACTACGTGATGATTTAGACGATCAAGGCTGGAGGAGAAGGCGCCCTCATCATAAAATGCGTTCTCACAAGAAAGAAGAGGTTGTTATTAGGCCTAAAGAATTAAAGATTCACCTGCCTATTACTATAAAAGATCTTGCTTCTGAAATGAAACTTAAAGCATCTCAGCTCGTTGCTAAATTGTTTATGAAAGGGATTATGCTCACTTTAAACGACTATCTAGATGATGAAACCACCATTCAATTATTAGGGCATGATTTTGACTGTGAAATCACCATTGATACAACAGAAGAAGATCGACTTCGAATTACTGATAAGACGATTAAACAAGAAATTCAAGCTAGTCAAACCGATGAATTGATTATTCGTCCCCCTGTAATTGCCTTTATGGGGCATGTAGATCATGGTAAAACCAGTTTAATCGATGCTATTCGCAAATCAAATATTGTCTCCTCAGAAGCCGGTGATATTACCCAACATATCGGAGCATTTAAGTGTCATACAGAATCAGGCGACATTACCATTTTAGACACACCAGGTCATGAAGCCTTTTCCTCTATGCGCGCCAGAGGAGCAGATGTAACAGACATCGTCGTTCTTGTCATTGCAGGTGATGAAGGGATAAAAGCTCAAACGGTAGAAGCCATCGATCAAGCTAAAGCAGCTGGCGTTCCTATTTTAGTAGCTATCAACAAATGTGATAAACCAAACTTTGACGCAGACAACATTTATCGTCAATTAGCAGATAAAGATTTGCTAACAGAAGCTTGGGGCGGACAGGTCATTACTGTAAATTGTTCGGCTGTGACAAAGCAAGGTATTAAAGAAATGCTCGAAATGTTAGCTCTTCAAGCAGAAGTTCTTGAGCTAAAAGCCAATCCTAAATCTAGAGCTCGAGGAACTGTGATTGAATCAGAAATGCACAAAGGGTTAGGTCCGGTTGCTACCGTGCTTGTGCAGAATGGCACCTTAAACTTAGGTGATGCTATCGTGTTTGCTCAACATTATGCAAGGGTTAAAACCATGCACAATGAACTCAAAAAAGAAATTACAACAGCAGGGCCCTCTTCTCCTGTAAAAATTACAGGTCTTTCTGGACTGCCAGAAGCTGGTAGCGAATTTATTGTCGTTAAAAATGAAAAAGAAGCTATTGAAATTGCTCAAAAACGCTCTGAAGGACAACGTCATCACAATATGATGCAACAACCTAAACGAGTTGGTTTAGAGAACTTTTTAGATAATTCAGTGCAAAAGAAAGTTCTTAATCTCATTTTACGTGCTGACGTGCAAGGCTCTGTTGAAGCATTAAAAAACTCTTTGTTAAAAATTCAGTCTAAAAAAATTGAATTAAATATTATCTCCGCAGCTGTTGGAGAGATCTCTGAATCAGACGTACAACTAGCGCAAAATACAAAAGCGATGATTATCGGTTTTCATAGCCAAGTTGAGAGCCATGCAGAGAATTTAATCAAAACCTTAAAAGTAACGGTTAAGCTCTATGATATTATCTATCATGCGGTTGATGAAGTAAGAGCTTTAATGCGGAGCATGTTAGATAAAATTCCTCAAGAGAACGATGTGGGCTCAGCAGAGGTAAAAGCGATATTCAAATCCTCTCATTTAGGTATCATTGCTGGTTGTATGGTAACCGATGGAACTATTAAGCGCTCTTCTCAGCTGCGCTTATTACGAGATGGGCAAGTCATTTGGAAAGGAACTATGCAATCTCTTAAAAGAGTAAAAGAAGATGTGCGTGAGGTTTCTAAAGGATATGAATGTGGGATTGTATTGCCAAACAATAATGACATTAAAGTAGGAGATATATTCCAAGCTTATGAAATAACCTATTTAGACCAAGAGCTATAATATGGCAAAAAATCGAGTTGCAAGGTTAAATTCTTTGCTAAAAGAGGTTATTTCAGAAGTAATTCGTGAAGATGTGGATAACCCGCATGTTAATCAATTTGTTTCTGTAACCCAAGTAGAAATCACCAGCGATCTTCATCATGCTAAAGTATACATCAGTGTAATTGGAAATCAAAAGGTAAAAGAAGAAACCATTGAAGCCCTGCAATCTGCTGCAGGCTTCATTGCAGTTCATTCTTCTAAAAAAGTGGTTATGCGCTACTTCCCTAACCTTACCTTTAAGTTAGATACCTCTGTGGATAAACACGCGCGTATTGATGCCGTATTGGGAAAGATCCGAGAAGAACAAAAATCTCGTAAAAATTAATGCCTAATTTTGAAGGTATTTTGCCATTTAATAAACCCATTGGCAGAACCTCTTTTAACTTGGTATCTAGCCTACATAAATTAACCAACAATAAAACCATCGGTCATGCAGAAAGGCGTTACTATAAAACTTATTTAGAAGGTGGCAAAGAAGCATTGCTGAATTTGAACTATGCAGGAAAGGCATGCCGGCTTAATCAAGGCCAACTTAAACAACGGCCCTTTCAACCTTGAAGTGCACAAAAAAGAACATATAAATACTTGAAAAAACATCTATTGTGCACCCGAGCATAGCATGTTTGTAGATAATCTCGTAAACACTTCTAGTGGAGTTTCGAAGTTGAGAGCCTTTCTAGGTCTGTTATTTAGTAAAGTTTCCACCCTTTCTATATCCTTGGAAGTCGTATCTAAAA
>NZ_JAAVTY010000082.1:0-7061 GCF_018642185.1 Candidatus Rhabdochlamydia sp. W815
GCCATGATGATCCATTACTGTCGTTTGAATTTCTCCTTCTGAAACCTCTACCATACCGCACCTCTTTGTTCAAAAAAGACATAATAGCACAAAAGGCTTAGCTAATTCCAAAAATATACGCTAGGGGGTAGGAATGTAGGTTACATTATTATAAATACGCAAATCGAAAACCGAAAAAGAAGTCTGTATTTTATGTTTATGATTGATTTGCCAATCATCAGAACATTAGATTCTATGTTATTTTTTCTCACTAAGCCAAAAAAATTTGTAAAATTACTTCTTTTTTTTAACTAATAGTAAAGAATCCCTTAAGTATGCTAAAATACTAGCTTAACTAAAAAAGTTTTTCCATTTATGTCTTATTCTCTAATTGATAGCGGTAATCAACAAAAGTTAGAGCGTTTTGGCGCTTTTACTTTGATTAGGCCCTGCTCTCAAGCAATTTGGAAACCTTCTCTTAAAAAATGGGAAGCGGATGCTATTTTTTCTCGAGACGAAGGAAATCGTTGGGAATATCAGAGATCTTTGCCTAAGGATTGGATAGTAATTATTGAGGATATACGTTTTAAGGTAGCTCCTACCGACTTTGGTCATGTAGGCGTTTTTCCTGAACACAGTCTTCTTTTTACCTATATGCAAAAGTTGCTTATCTCAAGAAAAGAGCCGAGAGTTCTCAATTTATTTGCTTATTCAGGAGGAGCTACTTTAGCCTGTGCAAAAGTAGGAGCTAAAGTCTGCCATGTTGATGCCTCAAAGGGAATGGTGAGTTGGGCTAGAGAGAATGCTATGTTAAATCATTTTTTAGATAAACCGATTCGTTGGATTATAGAAGATGTGAAAAAATTTATAAAAAGAGAGATCAAAAGGGGCTCTTTCTATGAAGCAATCATTTTAGATCCCCCTAGCTTTGGTAGAGGAAATAAGGGGGAAATTTTCAAAATTGAAGAAGGTCTTATAGAATTGCTAGACATGTGTAAAGACCTTTTAAGCAAAGATGCTCTTTTTTTGTTATTCACTACCCATACCTCTGGAATTACCCCGACTGTCATTCAAAATTTAATGAAACAATTATTACCTAAAGGGAAAATTGAGAGCGATGAGCTCTTATTGCCTTCTGAAAATGAGTTTGCTATTCCTTATGGAAGTTTTGCTTGGTGGCTGCCATGATAGAAAAAATCACAAGCATGCAAAATCCTAAAATTAAGTTAGCAATGCAACTAGCAAATCGCAGAACGCGCAATCAAACAAATCTTTTTCTCATTGAGGGATATCGGGAGTTGTCTAGGGCTGTGCAAGCCAGGGTAAAGATTGTCTCTTTATTTATTTGCCCGACTTTATTTTTAGGAATAAATGAAAAAACCCTAATTGAGCAAATTGAACAAGATCAAGCTTTTATCTACCATTGTTCTGAATCTGTTTTCAAAAAAATCTCTTACAGAGATCGTCCTGATGGGCTTGTAGCTATAGCAGAGCAAATGCACTATCCACTTCATTCTATTTCGTTTAGTCCTATAGCTTTTGTAGTCATTGCTGAGGCGATTGAAAAACCAGGAAATCTAGGCACTATTTTGCGCTCGGCAGATGCAGCAGGAGTAGATGCGGTGATGATATGCGATCGCTGTACAGATATCTATAATCCCAATGTTGTACGCGCTAGTGTAGGAACATTATTTACCACTTCAGTAATAGAAGCTACAAGTCAAGAGGTTTTAAGTCTGATGCGTGAGCATAAAATTAAAGTTGTTGCAGCAACCCCCTCTGCTTCCCAAGATTTTACCCAATTAGATCTAACAGGTCCTGTGGCAATTGCTGTTGGCACTGAACAATTGGGGTTATCCGATTTTTGGATGAAGCAAGCTGATATCTGTGTTCGTATTCCTATGCATGGCATAGCGGATTCTTTGAATGTAGCAACAGCTACTACACTTTTGTTATACGAAGTTGTTCGACAACGCAAAGGAAAAAATGCAGATCATTTTCTCAGATAACCATGTTTTAATAGTTGTGAAACCTGCTGGTTTAAGTACGCAGCCTCACTATCCTATAAAAGATAACTTAACCGATTTAACAAAAACTTGGGTTAAAAAAGAATATAAAAAACCAGGCGGGGTTTATCTAGAATGTATTCATCGTTTAGATAAACCGGTTAGCGGTTTGGTTTTATTTGCAAGAACATCTAAAGCGCTTACTCGGCTGCAGCAAAGTATGCGTGAAAAGAAAATGAGTAAAACCTATTTAGCCTGGGTAGAAAGAGGTGAAAATCTAAAAAACTCGGGAGTTCTCGAGCATACGTTAACTCATGTAAATCACCGTGCTAAAGTAGTAAAATCCAATCATATTCAAGGAAAATTAGCTCAGCTGGAGTATTCTGTTATGCTTGAAAAGGGAGATTTTTCACTGGTAAAAATAAAGCTGTATACAGGGCGTTATCATCAGGTCCGTGCACAGTTTTCCGCTATAGGCTCTCCTGTTGTAGGAGATGTCAAGTATGGAAGTAAGAAGCATTTACTCAAACAGAAGATTGCCTTACATCATGCGTGTATGAGTTTTCCTCACCCCATTACACAAGAAGTGATTGTATGTGAAGAAATTCTAGATTGGCAGAAATTGCTTTGATTCAAAGAAGGTGTTCTGCAATTTGTATCGTATTTAAAGCAGCTCCTTTCAGTATTTGGTCCCCTACTACCCACAGATCTAAAGTATTAGCATAGGAAAGATCTTTTCTGATTCTTCCGCAGTACACATCGTTTTGCCCTGCAACATCAATTGGCATAGGGAAACGATTCTTTAAGCGGTCTTCATGTACTTTTATACCAGGAGCTTTTTCTAAAAGTTCATAAGCCTTTTCTGGACAGATTTCTTGAGTAAAGGTGACATTTAAAGCTTGAGAATGTGCTCGTAAAACAGGAACGCGTACACAGGTTGCATTTACCCGAATATGAGGATTGGAAAGAATTTTTCGAGTTTCTTGTAGCATTTTTAATTCTTCGTCAACATAGCCATCTGCGTTTAATGTAGAGTTATGCAAGAATAGGTTAAATGCAGATGGAAAAGGTAGCGCTTTTGGCGTATAAGCCTTTTTTTCTAATACAGCTTGTGTAGCAGAAATTAACTCTTGCATAGCGTGAAATCCAGCACCGCTAACCGCTTGGTAAGTAGCTACCTGAATTCTTTGAATGGGAATGTACTGATGCAAGGGAAAAAGAGCCATTAACATGATCGAAGCAGAGCAATTAGGAGAAGCAATAATGTAATTATGGTTGGCTAGCTCTGCTAAATTAATCTCTGGGATGATAAGAGGTACATGTGGATCAAGCCTAAAAGCAGCGCTGTTATCGATTATAATGGTTTTTTGCCTAGCAAGATAGGGGATCCATTTACTAGAAACCTCTTTTTTTGTGCAAAAAATAGCTAGGTCGATGTTGTGTAATTTATCTTTGGAAAGGGTTTCTAATGGAATATTTTCTCCGGAGAATAGAATGGATTTATCTTTTGAATCTAAAGAAGCAAAACAGCGTAGTGTTTTGATCGGAAAATGACGTTTTTCTAAAAGACCCAATATTTCTCTTCCAACAATACCAGTAGCTCCGATAAGAGCGATTTTTACGGGGGGATATAATAAGATCATAATTATTAAAAAATGCTTTAAGTAGGTTTACTATAATACAAGGGTCCTTTTATAATTGCCTCATAAAAAGAGTAATTTATTATGCAAAAAGAAATCGAGCATGCAGTTGATGAAGCAATACGCGCTATTGTACTTTTAAAAGAAGAAAAAAGCATGAGCTTTATCGAAAATGCCAGTCAATTAATTGCTAAGTGTTTTACAAAAGGTGGTAAATTATTGATTGCAGGTAATGGAGGGAGTTTATGCGATGCCATGCATTTTGCAGAGGAGTTAACGGGGCAATTTCGTTATGCAAGAAAAGCTCTACCAGCTATTGCTTTAAGCGATCCAGGCCATTTAAGTTGTACAGCAAATGACATGGGATTTGACTTTGTTTTTGCAAGAGCAGTAGAAGCTTTTGCTAAACCAGAAGATCTTTTCATCGCTTTAACGACAAGTGGTAATTCCACAAATCTATTTAAAGCCATGTTAACGGCACGAAAAAGAGGTCTGAAAACAATCTCTTTTCTTGGTAAAACAGGAGGTAAGTTAAAAGGGGTGGCTGATCTGGAATGGATCGTTTCCGGGTTTGAGTTTTCAGATCGGATTCAAGAAGCCCATATGACTGCCATTCATATTATTATAGAACAAGTAGAGGTATTGCTTTTTCAAACAGAGCCAAGAGCTATTTGTGTTTCTTCTTAAAAAGGTAAAACGGTATTTGTTTCGAGTTGTTCAAAAAGAAAAAAAACCTTTTTTTTTCATCCCCTTCTTTTTTTTAATAAGTGCTTTTTTTTCTTTAGGAGTGCGATTAAGACATTTAGCCTATGATAAGGGTTTGCTTAAAGTACATAAGCTTCCTACTTGTGTAGTCAGTATTGGGAATATTGCAGCTGGAGGAACCGGAAAAACACCACTGATTCAAAAGATGATAAAGCATCTTGATCCGAAAATCAGATTAGCTATTCTTACAAGAGGATTTCTTTCAAAGATTGAAACCTCTGGCAGAGTAGAAAAGATTTCTGATGGAAAAGGATGTACTCTACCCGTTCAGTATTGTGGAGATGAACCCTATCTTTTAGCAAAGACAACCTCAGTACCTATTTGGGTAGGCAAAAATCGTATTGAAAGTGGATATAGAGCCATTACGGAGAAAATGCAGTGTTTAATTCTAGACGATGGGATGCAATATCGAAGGTTAGCGCGGAATCTAGAAATTATTGTGATTGATGCAAAAGATCCTTTTGGTCAAAAAAAATTTTTGCCAAGTGGTTTATTACGTGATACTCCTTCCCGATTAGACCGAGCTGATTGGATTATTGCCAATCACATTGATTCAGCTTGTCAATATGAAGAATTAAAGAAAGAAATATCTTTATATACTTTAGCGCCAGTTATTGGCATGAACGTTGTTGTTTGTAATCCACAGGAAGTGACTGGAAAAAAAGTAGGGGTATTTTGTGCTTTGGGCAGGCCAGAGCGTTTTTTACAAACCGTAAGAGAGATAGGATGTGGTATTGTAGATTGTGTATTTCTACCAGATCACACGGCTTTTGGGCTAAATGAGCTTAATTTATTTGCTAAGAGATGTAAGGATAAAGCAGGAGAAATGATTGTATGTACAGAAAAGGATTGGGTTAAACTATCCTCTTTTAGATGTTGTATACCTGTAATTGCTTTGCGTGTAGAATTAGAGATTGTAGCCGGGCATGCTATCTGGCAAGAGATGTTAGCTAAAATAGAATTTTTTTCAAATAAAGGGCATCGATGAGCGGAGAAATAAAAGTACTATTACCTAAATTAGGAGAGAGCATTCACAGTGCTGTTATATTGCAGTGGTTTAAAAAAGTAGGAGATGTGGTTCAATTAGATGAGCCTTTATTAGAAGTTTCTACCGATAAACTTAGTAGCGAGATCCCTTCACCTATAGCAGGTATTTTACAAGAAATTTGTGCAGAAGTAGATCAAGAGGTTCAAATAGGAGATCTTTTAGCAATTATTTCTACAGAGGATAGGCAAACAAACAAAAATCTGGAAAAAAATAACCCTTCGCCGATTTCGATCAATGCTAAGAGGAATCAATATTTTTTTTCACCCGCTCTTTTACGATTAGCTAGAGAACATAAACTGAATTTAGAAGAGTTGCAAAAAATTACAGGAACAGGTTCTGGAGGGAGAGTCACTAAGCAAGACTTAGAGCTTTATCTAGAAAAAAGGACTGTAAAAGAAAAGGGCTCTTTGCAATCTATAGAAAGATTGCAAATGACTGGTATGCGCAAAGCGATAGCAGATAATATGGTGCGCTCTTTTTATGAAGCACCTCATGCTACGCTGATTACAGAAATAGATATTACAAATGTGGTGCAATGTATCCAAAAAGAAAAACAAATTTTTTTAGAGAAGTGCCAAGCAAAACTTACCTTAACCAGTTTTATTGCTAGAGCTTTAATTAAAGCCCTTCAAGAATTTCCTTTGTTAAATTCCTCTCTAGATAAAGATACCATTTTAATGAAGAGGTTCATTAATTTAGGGATTGCGGTAAGTGTTAAACAAGGGTTGCTTGTACCTGTTTTAAAAGGAGCTCAAGATTTGTCTCTTCCAAAAATTGCTCAAGGGATCAGCGCTCTATCTCATAAAGCTCGGATGGGAAAATTAGTACCTGATGATGTAACCGAAGGCACAATCACCATTACAAATTTTGGTATGTCTGGTGTGCAAATTGGAATTCCCATCATTAGATATCCCGAAGTTGCCATCATTGGTGTAGGGGCTAGTTATAGAAAAGTGATTCCTCGGGAAGATGATAGTCTTGCCATTTGCAGTATGATTAATCTTTCTTTAACCTTTGATCATCGCGTACTTGATGGTATGTATGGTTGTGCTTTTTTAAATGCGCTAAAGCATCATTTAGAAACGGATAAAGAACTCTAAGATGTTTAGTCCCAAAGTGTGATGGAATGGATTAATTCTAAAAATTTTTGGTTTTTTTTGCCAACTTTTGATAATATATAGTAGTGCCAATTCAAACGGCTAGCTTAATGGGATTCAAGTCAACGACTTGAAACTTGTCGTTAATCCTATATTTTTCTATGCGATTGAATCGGAACCACTATATTTAAAAGGTGTCAATCCCTTTAGAGCTTTCAATCTTTTCGCAAAGTTATAGGCATTTAAAAAATAGACTTCTTGCGTAATTAGATTTTTGCTATACTTCCTTCCTAAATGAAGGGAAAGGAAAAATTACTTAGAACTTCAATCACTCTCACCCGAGCAATTTAGAAGACTAACAGGAGTGAAACGAAAAACTTTTGAAGAAAAGGTCTTAATTTTATGGGAAGAGCAAAACAAAAGATAGAGAAAAGCTAGGAGAAAAGGCTTACTTAAGCCTAGAAGACAAGCTTTTAAAGACTTTAGAATATTTGAGAGAATATCGAACGTATTTTCACACAGGTTG
>NZ_JAAVTY010000083.1:0-7046 GCF_018642185.1 Candidatus Rhabdochlamydia sp. W815
TCAGGGTTTAAGGTCTCCTTTAAAGCCCTATATTGTTCTATGAAAATTCGTTGTTTTTCAGGATCTAATTTCCCAGGAATCTTTTTAGGACGTTTATAAACAAATCCGTGCTGTATGAGCCAATCTGTCATGCCACTTCGGGAATATTTTATCCCATATTGCTCATGCACATAAGCTATGATCCCTTTGACTTTAAGATAGGTCTTTTCCTGTAGGTGTTTTAGTAGAGACTCTGTTTGGTCTTGTGAAGGTTTTGATTTGCTACCGCCTCGAGGGCTACTTCCAGTTTTATTTTCGGAATCATATTCTCTGAGGTATTCCTGAACAGTGATAGGGCTTATCCGAAGTGCTTTAGCAAGATTTTTTGTTGAGATACCCTCATCATAGCCCAAAATTACACAAAGCCTATTCCGTTCAGAATAGTCTTTTGGATGCTTTAACTTGTGTTCTAAGTCAGCTCTCTGGCTAGGGATCAGTTTTTTCATACTCAATAGCTTAACACAAAACAAAATATTTTTCTATACGATTGAATCGGAACCACTATATACTGTCCTATAAAGAAAATAATATTGCATACCAAGATGCAATCGATGAAGTGCTCAATTGCTATGGAAAAGATACCTGGCATCAAGAGACAAATGAATTATTTCCCACATGTAGATTAGGATGCATTAATTTTGGATATTAGGAGCATGTACCGAATACTATTCCGTTAGAAGTTCGAGAAAAAAGCCAATTAGATCTATATAAAAATCTCTTTGAGTTTTCAGGAATTAATGAAGTTTCAACAGCTACTATAATCGAGATAGGTTGCGGAAGAGGGCATGGGGTTCACTTGCTTTCTGAAAAGAACCATAATAGCTATGGTATAGATTTAGTTGTTTCTCAAATTCAAAAATGTGTGAAAAATTACCCAAGTCTGGCTTTAAAATTTAAACAGGGTTTATCTAATCGTTCAGGATTTCTATCAAATACCTTCAACTTTGCAATTTCTATAGAAGCAGCCCAACATTTCTATAGTTTCTTCGATTTTGCGCAAGAAAGCTATAGAATATTAAAAGAGGATGGAGTACTTGCAATTACCACTTTTTTTTTACTAAGGAAAAGAGTAAAAGAGAAATCAAAGATCTCATTCCTCAAAGTATTATAGGAACTCAATTTGCAATTCCTATTCACGATGCTAAGATTTTTTTAGAACAAGCTGTCTTTAAAAATATTAAGATAGTTTCTATTGGAGCTTTTGTTTTCCACGGATTTTGTAGATGGGCCATGCAATCTATGAGCAAGAAAAACCATACTCCAAAATGGGTTGAAGCATATGAAAAAGGTTTTATCGATTACTATATGATTCGCGCAGAAAAAAAACTATCATGCTAAAAAAAATTCCCCTTCTATGCATCCGCTTATATCAGTTTACCATTAGCCCTCTTTTAGGTAATTGTTGTCGCTTTTTTCCCAGTTGTTCTGATTACGCAATAGAAGCCATCCATGTTCATGGATATAAAGCATTATGGTTGATTGTAAAACGTATAGTAAAATGCCACCCTTGGCATCCTGGAGGGAATGACCCCGTTCCTTAGCGGACAGGAATTTGTAAACAACGTCCTGGGCGGATCTTATCGGTTTCTAATTGGTTGATCTGCATGATCTCTTTAATGCTCACTTTGTGTGCGCGTGCGATTTTCCATAAGTTATCCCCTGCTTGTACTTTGTATGTTTTACAAAGAGATTTTTCTATTTTTTTTGCCGGAATTTGTGAATAGCCTAATGCTTGTGCTGCTAGTTGCCATACAGCATCTGTACGTGGGGCTGAAAGCAATCCCTTCGATAGATTTTTTAATAGATGAGGAGAATCATTGAATAAATCAAAAAAAAGTAAAATATGTCGATCTTCTAACTGTTGTAAACAAAATTCTGGGCTGCTTTCCAATAATAGAAGAGCGGCTGTTTTAGATCTTTTTTCCAAGTAGACTAACAAAAATGAGCGACATTGTTGCATGGATAAATCTAAAGCTACTCTTTGAGATAAAGAAAAGTTTGCAAGATCTATCCATTCTCCTTCGCAAAGCAGGTCGATTAATTGGTTTGTTGAGCAAGAAATCCCTATTTTAGAAAAAAGCATGTAGACACTGTGATATTCTGAGGTAAGAGAGAAAGCATTGATTAAGGAAGAGTGATAAGGTGGAATAGAGCGCTTTAGTTCATAAAATAAACCTTGAGCGGTAAAGGGCCATTTCTCCGTTTTTGCAAAATGCACAATTGCTTGAAATTGATAGTCTGCTAATCCTGGAAAAACAGGCACTTCTATCACCTCTGATCCTTTCTCTTGACTTAAGAGAATCGACCTCTTTTGTAGAGGGATACCCCCTAGAGCCTTATCTAAATTAAAGTGGTGAAAAGCAACAAGACAAGAAAGAGCAAGATCTCTTTTCCTAATACCCTGCTCTACAAAATCTTGATTTTCTAAACAGATGAGGAGTTGTTGATAGGATAAAACAGAATAGGAGCGCAAGATCTCTAAATTGCTAGTAGATGGCATTTTTGCTTCAGTGGTCAATGGTTTCAATTCAATGGATAAAGAATCATTTTTATCTTTAATCACAAAATAAAAAAAAGTACCTAAAAGACTAACGTTCAATGTTCCACTAATAATTAAAGCTTGGGTAAGCCTCTTTGTACGAGTAATCCAAGGGCTATTTTCAGAAGTAACGCGCATTATTTCCTGTTCCGAGATATTCAAATTTGGTATAAGATCTGCAGTTTAATACTAATTTGTCCTTTTGTTTTATGAAAGTCTCATTGTCTTCCTTAAAAGAATATATAGATATTAACTTATCTACTCATGATTTATGCCAAGTATTAACACTAGGTGGAATTGAGGTAGATGAAGTAATCGAAAACCCTCTTAAGTTCAGTAATGTTGTAGCGGCGACTATTTTAGAAGTTGTTTCCCATCCTAATTCTGATCATTTAAAAGTAACTAAGGTAAGCAACGGTAGGCAAGTTCTGCAGGTGGTATGCGGAGCTGATAATTGTCGTGCAGGAATGCGTGTAGCTTTAGCTCAAATAGGCGCAATTCTCTATCTAGATGGCAGATCTGTAAAAATCACAAAAAGCAAGCTACGTGGTATTGAATCTCATGGAATGCTCTGCGCAGCAGATGAGTTAGGACTTTTAGATAGTGCAGATGGTATTTTGGAACTGTCTGATCAAATAGAAGAGGGCACTGATTTAAAAGAGAAATTTAACGACACCATTCTTCAACTATCTTTGACTCCAAACTTAGGGCACGCCATGAGTGTCTACGGAATCGCACGGGATTTATCTGCTCTTTTACAAATTCCTGTGAAGTTTCCCTCTTTTTCTCTAGAAGAAGAAATATCGATAAAGGATCTTATTAAAGTAGAACTCCTTGATCCAACTCAATGCCAAAGATATGCCTGCAGAATGCTGCAAGGGGTTTCAGTGGGACCTTCACCTCTTTGGTTACAAAAAAAATTAGAACAAGCGGGCTTTCGTAGTGTTAACAATGTTGTCGATGTGGGAAATCTCATTTTACAAGAGTTAGGTCAACCCTTACATATTTTTGACTACCAAACCATTGCAGATCATACTCTTCAAATTACTTCTAAAACGTACTTTTCTGAATTAGAAACGCTCGATTCGATGAACCGCCTCATTCCTCCAGATGTTTTGATGATTTGCGATCCAGAAAAACCTTTAGCGTTCGCAGGTGTTATCGGAGGAAAGAGTTCTGCTGTTTCAGATAAGACATCTGATGTGTTAATCGAAGCTGCTTATTTTACTCCACAATCGATTCGCAAAAGCAGTAAATGGCTTAAAACAAAGACCGATGCCTCACAGAGATTCGAGAAAGGAATAGACCCCAACTTTATTCCTAAAGCATTAGATTACGCTGCCTATCTCCTACAAAAAGTTGCTGGTGGAAAAATTGTTAAAGGAATGATCGATCAAAAGACAAGCTCTTTTGCCCCTAAAAAAATAATTTGCAGGCTAAAACGTGTAAATCATATTTTAGGCACACAACTGAATCCTTCTGATATATTCACGATCCTCTTTTCTGCAGGTATGCATGTAACTGAACAATCTGTAGAGCAGTTTCAAATTCTTGTTCCTTTTTTTCGACATGATTTAAATCTTGAAATCGATTTGATTGAAGAAATAGCTCGGTTATATGGCTATAACAATATTGTTAAAACACCTGCTGTGCATATTTCTTCTCCTCTTGTGCATTGCGCGGCTTATCGGTTAGACCAACAACTTCGTACTTATCTGCTAGAAGAGAGTCTTCAAGAATTTATAACCTGCAATTTGATCAGCCCAGATCAATCTAAAAAGACCTCTGAAAACACACTTCCTGCTAGCTCTTGTATTTCTGTGCTACAACCCCACTCCCTTGATCAGTCTATTTTAAGATCTTCTCTTCTACCGGGTCTTCTGCAAGTGGTTAAACACAACTACGATCGAGAAAATCAAGATCTATCAGGATTTGAAATAGGTAAAATCTACTTCCATCTAAAGGGAGAATATATTGAACAATCAGCTATTGGAATTATTCTAACCGGGAAAAATTCTCCTTACCACATCGATCCTAAACCCCGAGCTTATGATTTTTTTGATGTAAAAGGGATCATTGAAAATCTGTGCGCTCTTCTTCATGTTGAACCCATTAGTTTTCATCCTTCACACCTGCATAATTTCCATCCCAATAGACAAGCAATTATCATGTGCCAAGACAGCATTATTGGCTCTTTAGGGGAACTACATCCTAAACATAGCTCAGAACTTGGTATTGAACAACGAATCTATTTCGCAGAAATAAATACAGAAGAGCTTACGCCTTTTATTAAACAGACGCCGCTTATTAAATCCCTTATTTCTTTCCCTGGCTCAGAAAGAGATTGGACAATTACCATAGCGGATAAAACACCTGTTGGCTCTATTTTAGAAATCATTAAAGCAAACTCTTCTTTACTTCTTGAGGAAATTACTCTTTTAGATCTTTACAAAAGCTCTCAAATCGGCAATGATAGAAAGAACATAACTTTTCGTCTGTTCTATCGCGATAAACTTAAGACCATTGCTTTTGAAGCCGTTGAAAAGGAACATAGCCGGATTGTAGAAACAGTGATGAAGGAGTTAGAACAATTACATATTTTATCTTAAAATGAGGTTCATCATGAAAAGACACCTGTTTATCCTTATGAGCGGTACGGCTTTTATCTTATCTGGCTGCGTTCATGATAACAACGAAAAGACGAGCGTTATATCTAAGCGTTATATCCACAAATACGGCTACCCTGTTCCTAAAGAAGAATGGCAAGAGCATAATTATCCAGGACAAGTAATTACAGCTCTTAGCGATGGCGTGACTGTTATATCTACCTATGAAAATGGTAAGTTACACGGTCCTACCACTTATACCTTTGCTCATAGTCAAGCGATTGAAAAATGCATCATCTATAATCAAGGCCAAAAAGTTAAGGAAACGAGTTATAACTCTAATTCCATGCCTTTACAAGAGTGGATTCAACTCTCCCCTCAGCGTTACTCTCTTACCAGTTGGTATGTAGAAGGTTGTCCTATGATGGTTGAAGAATACGCAGGAAATGAACTCATAGAAGGACAATACTTTACTGCTCTAAATGAAATAGAAGCACGAGTGGAAAAGGGAGATGGCATTCGTATTTCTCGAGACCAAACAGGAACGCTGCTTTCTAAAGAAGTGGTTGAAGACGGTTATACAGTAAAAAAAGAAACGTATTACCCAAATGGAGCTCCTGAGTCAATCTCCTATTATGCCCTAGGCAAACTCAATGGGAATAAACAAACATTTACAGCTAGCGGAGAACCTCTTGCTTTAGAAGAATGGGTGAACGGGCAGCTACACGGAAAGGCTACTTATTTTAGAAATGGCAACCGCTATCTAGAAATTTCTTATTTAAATAACCAAAAAAACGGAACTGAAAGACATTACACCGATGGTGATTTATTAACTCAGGAAATCAATTGGGAAAATGACCTTAAACACGGATCTACTATTTATTATACCGACTCTGATATCCAGCAACATTGGTTTTATGCAGGGCAACCTGTCAGTAAAAAGAAATTTGATGATTATAACCAAATGGATCAAATCGTTGCAGATATATCAGAGGATGTAAAAATACACATCCAATAGCACAACTTAGGATACGTTCTCCTTTGCTAAAAGTTTATGCAACATTCATTTAATCAAGGCCCTTCTATTTGTGTACAGATAGAATGCAAAGACAGCATTCTATCTAAAGTAACCCTGACTAAGTCATCGTATTTTGCATGCTGTATCTCTAAAGAGTGCGATCTTGATACAGAGCAAACCATTATAAAATGGTTAGCTCAGTACAGTTATCGAAAAGATCCCAGTCCCTTAAGCTTTAACCTGCCTAAGCTTCCTCTATTTTACCAAAAAGTATTGATTCATTTGCAAAATCTACCTTTTGCACAGCTAGTCACTTATGGTAATCTCGCTTCTACAATCGGTCATCCAAAAGCAGCCCGCGCTGTCGGATCTGCTTGTAAAAGCAACCCATTTCCTCTTTTTATTCCCTGCCATCGAGTAGTAGCAGCTCACAACATAGGAGGCTTTGCTTATGATCTTTCCATTAAACAAGCTCTATTACAATTCGAAATGGATTTGATTCTCTAAAGAGCAACTCTTTTGCCTTTAGCCAAATCAATGGATGAGTCAGCTAGAACCGCAAAAACCGCAGAAGAAAAAAAGATTCCCGTTGCTTCAAGCAAGCCAACTGGTTGTTTTCCTAATAAATATAAAGCTCCATTCCCTGCCACATAGCTTAAACAAACATTCATAAATTCCATAGGTTGCTCTAGTAAGAGCAGTTTATTTTTGATTAAATCTACCCAAGAAGCAGCTAAATGACCACTATTGCTTTAGTCTTTTCAAGTTTGAAGTGCACAGAAGAATTAAAAAAAGAATAGGCAGGCGATGAAAGAATCTCTATTGTGATTTTTAACAATCAAAC
>NZ_JAAVTY010000084.1:0-6923 GCF_018642185.1 Candidatus Rhabdochlamydia sp. W815
TTGCTCAGAAGCAAAAGCGCTTACCATATGGATAGGATCTATTGTCTTATTACCAGAACCGCATAATGTCTTGCCGTCAATGGCAATACTGTTATCAAGCAAAATCTTCATGCGTTGGCCCTAATTCAATAGTATTAATAGTTAAAATTTACAAATGTTTTCTTCTATTTTTTAGAATTAAATTATATTTTATTATATAAATTAATATAACATTAATGTATAATTTACATTTAATTAACAAACAAGGAAACAATGATTAAAGAAGATGTTTATCAATATTATAATAATCTCAGAGAAAAAGTGCCTTTTAATGTAATTAATGAACAAAATAAAAATGTCTTAACTCAAACGGTTAAAGAGCTTACCGAAAGCTATATCTTTTCTATTGGAGCACAAACGATTAGTGGATCACTAGCTCTTAAAGCTTGCGGCATTTCATTGGGCACATCATTTCCTATTCTTCTTGCTTTAGTAGTAGCTAAAAGCTTTATATCTACGTTGAATTATGCCAAGACCGCTATTAAGACAACTTTAAACAATGCAAAAACAATTGTACAGATAACAGCTCAAAAAGCAGCAAGTCCTTTTATGCAAGTTGCAGACGTTATTAATGCTATTTTCAAAAGAGTCTGTGCAAGTTTTACGTCCTTTGCCATGTCCTCATATCATTTGATGAGAAATAGTATTTACTCTTTTAGTTTTAGAAAATTTGATTGCCCTTTACCTGTAGCTCCTCGTGTGATTGAAAGTAAGGAACCTATTGTTGAAATTCAAGAGAAAACTATCGAGGAAAAATCAAATATTGCAGAAGATTTAGCTCCATCTAAACCAGAGCTGCCTTATTGTGATTCTCGATTTATTATTCAAGAAGGATTTTTTTTAAGAGGCATTCCAGCAAGTCTTTTTAATAAGCTAGAAAACTTTCTTTTAGAGAATAATAGAGAGCTAGAGCTTCAAAGCTTAAAAAGTGCTAAACAAAATCTTTTAAAGGACCCTACAAAGCTTCAAAATTTTACAAATACTCTAGCAAACCTTTTTTTAAAGAAAACACCAGAGTTTCAACTTCTAAAAAATGCTCTGGCAAGCCTTCTTTCAGAGAATACTACAGAACTTCAATATCTAGAAAATACTCCAAAAAATGTGCACGGCACTCCAATGCTTCTTATCTTAAAAGAAAATAGTACCCCATGGATATTTTTCTTAGAACACGATCAGAGCCCTCTTTCAACGAAGAAGTTTATCTCAGAACATCTTAAGGATAATAGGATAGCTCTAAGTAATCTCTCAGAGAAGTACTTTTTAAAGGGTATTCCTGTAAACTATCGCTTAAAGGCTCAACTTTAAAGAGAAACCCATTTAAGACTGTGGTGCACAGACTATGTGCGCCTTCTTTTTTTAATCTCTCAATATTTTAACATTCATTCTTTAGAGTTCTATTACGGATTTTTAACCTATTATTTTATTAATAATAAAAATAAAAAAATTGATATTAGTTAAATTAAATTACTGATTTGCTATGAATAAGCTTATAAACTGTTTTGATTTTTTCAGGATCTTATATGACTTTTTCTTCCCTTTCTATTCCCAACCTATGCTTTATAGATGATCTTTATCAAAAATTCATAGACGATCCCTTCCAAATGGAACCTTCTTGGCGTGCTTTTTTTCAAGGAATGCACCTAGGATTAAGCCAATCCATTAGAGGATTAGACCAGGAACAAAGGATTCAGCATCTCATAGACGCTTATCGCAAATATGGCTATTTATTAGCCTGTTTTAATCCTCTTAAGCCCCCTCCTGATATTATCTATGCATTGGACCTCAAGACACTTGGATTTACGACAAATGAGCTAAATGTGCCCTTTCCTACCTGCAACCTTTTGAAAGAAGAACAAGCCCCTTTAAAAGACATTCTTGATGAGCTCAAAAAAATCTATTGTTCTAAGATCGGTATAGAATATATGGATCTTAGAAACCATGAACTAGAAATATGGATCCAAAATAGATTTGAATCTTCATTTACACTGCGTAAACAGCAAAAGATACTTATTTTAAAAGATTTAAACAAAGCCGAGTTATTTGAATCTTTTCTGAATACAAAATACGTAGGACAAAAGCGATTTTCTTTAGAAGGAGCAGAAACTCTGATTCCCATGTTATCTTTTTTAATGGAGCAAGCGTCTTTAAGTGGTATAGATGAAGTAGTCCTTGGCATGGCGCATAGAGGTAGGCTCAATGTACTAGCCAATATTATTCACAAAGACTATTTCTCTATTTTTAGAGAGTTTGATGAAAATTATATTAATGAGGAATTTGAAGGCTCTAGGGATGTAAAATATCATCAAGGCGCACAAGGGACCTTTACTACCTCTTTGGGGAAAAATATCTCGATTACCCTTGC
Organism: Candidatus Rhabdochlamydia sp. W815; assembly: GCF_018642185.1. Taxonomy (NCBI): domain Bacteria; kingdom Pseudomonadati; phylum Chlamydiota; class Chlamydiia; order Parachlamydiales; family Candidatus Rhabdochlamydiaceae; genus Candidatus Rhabdochlamydia; species Candidatus Rhabdochlamydia sp. W815. Next base: position 2,402 of record NZ_JAAVTY010000084.1, read on the forward strand.
TGCAAACCCCAGCCATCTTGAATCGATAGATCCGGTAGTAGAAGGAATGAGCTACGCTAAAGCAGAGATTAGTAAAAAAGATGTGATCCCCGTTCTTATTCACGGAGATGCCTCTTTTAGTGGCCAGGGTGTGGTCTATGAAACCATGCAACTTTGTAAATTAAACGGCTACCAGACAAGAGGTACTATTCATCTTATTATCAATAATCAAATCGGCTTTACCACAAACCCTGAAGAAGCACGCTCTACCCCTTATTGCTCAGATCTTGCAAAAACATTTAATTGTCCTGTTTTTCATGTAAATGCAGAAGATCCCGAAGGATGTATAAGGGCTATTATTCTTAGCATGGAAATACGACTTAAATTTGGATGCGATGTGTTTATCGATCTTAATTGTTATCGTAAGTACGGTCATAACGAAAGCGATGAACCTCTTTTTTCGCAACCACTTCTCTATGCTAAAATTAAAGAGAGAAAATCCATTCGCACTGTATTTTTTCATAACTTGCTTCGAGAAAATATCATTCAAGAAAAGGACATAAAGAACTTAGAAGAAAACTTTAAAAAGCAGCTTCAAGAAGCTTTGCAAACAACATCTCCTCCTGTTGCTAGGAAAAAACCACAAGAGTTTATTCCTTTATCAGAAATGGATACTAAAATTTCTTTAAAAGTATTAGGAGAGATCGCTAAAGGACTTTATACCTATCCAAGCGATCTAAATCTTAATCCTAAAATTAAACGACTTCTCCAAGAAAGAGAGCAAATGTTACAAAGCGACCCTAAATTAGTCTCTTTAGATTGGGGAACAGCGGAACAGCTCGCCTATGCAAGCTTACTATCTCAGAAAATCGCTTTGCGATTTTCTGGTCAAGATGTTTGCCGAGGAACATTTTCTCATAGACATGCTGTACTTATTGATCAACTCAATGAAAAACGTTATTTTCCACTCAATCATATTACAGAGTCTCAAGCTGAATGTGCATTTTTTAACTCCCCTTTATCAGAATACGCTGTTCTAGGATTTGAGTTTGGATTTAGTTTAGCCTCTTCTAAGGCCTTAGTTATTTGGGAGGCACAGTTTGGTGATTTCGCAAATGGTGCTCAGATTATTCTCGATCAGTATTTAGCTCCTTCAGAACAAAAATGGGGAATAGTATCCAATGTAGTTCTGATGCTTCCTCATGGTTATGAGGGACAAGGACCAGAACACTCCTCTGCGCGTATAGAGCGTTTTTTGCAATTAGCTGCTCAAGATAATTTAAGAGTTGCTAATTGCTCTACCCCTGCACAGCTTTTTCATCTTCTGCGAGCACAGGCTCTATGTCCTATAAAAAAACCTTTAGTTCTTTTTACGCCTAAAGCTTTATTGCGTAATGCTGCATGTAGATCCAGTTTAAATGATCTTGCAGCAGGAAGATTTTATGAAGTTCTAGAAGATCCCCTCCTAGAAAAAGATGCGAAGTTACTGCTGTTTTGCAGTGGAAAAGTCTATTACGAGCTCATTCTAGAGAGAGAAAAACAAAATCAACAATGCGCAATCATACGTTTAGAACAGCTATACCCTTTCCCTAAAAATATCGTCCAAAAAATTTTAGCTAAACATCCTAATGCTAGCTGTCGTTTTGTGCAGGAAGAGCCCAGCAATATGGGTGCTTGGGAGTCTTTGCGCTTTGCATTTGACGAGCTACTTGGAACAAAAAGCGCAATCGAGTATATCGGAAGACAAAGAAGCGCATCGCCTGCTGTAGGCTCGTATGCCGTACATAAACAACAATTAGAAGAGCTGCTTAAAAAAGCTTTTGCTTAAATTTAAGATAAGGTAATCCATGGCAAGCGAGATTAAAATCCCTAATATGGGTGAATCTGTTTCCGAAGCAACCATTAGCAACATCCTTAAATCATCTGGTAGTTTTGTTAAACAAGATGAAGAAATTTTAGAATTAGAAACAGATAAGGTAAATCAAGTTTTGTATGCTCCTGAAAGCGGAGAATTAACCTTACAGGTTAAAAAAGGAGATATCGTTAAGATAGGACAAGTAATTGGGACGATTAATCCTCCAACTGTAGAGCAAACACTTAAATCTTCTGATAAAAAACCACCTAAACCAATAGAGCCTGCTTTTCCTCCTCCTTCAAATGGAAAAGCCAAATTTACTACATCTGATTTTGTTTCTAGCTTGCAACAATCCACAGTTTCTCCTCAACCCACTCCTATTGTAGAAAAAGAAGCGAACACTTCTCGTAAACAAATGAGTTCTTTACGCAAAATCATTGCGCAAAGGCTTGTAGAAGTTAAGAACACAACAGCTATGTTAACCACCTTTAACGAAGTGGATATGAGCAGTGTAATTGCTATCAGACAGAAAGAGCAGGAATCTTTTCAAAAAAAATATGGGATTAAACTGGGTTTTATGTCTTTTTTTATCAAAGCTTGTGTTGCAGCTTTAAAAGAGATTCCCGAAATTAATGCCTATATTGATAAGGAAGATATAGTCTTTGTTCAAAGCTATGATATCTGTGTTGCAGTTTCTACAGATCGTGGTCTAATGGTTCCTGTCATTAGATCTTGTGAACAGCATAATTTTGGAGAAATTGAAATGCAACTGAGCGCTTTTGCTCAAAAAGCACGCGATGGTTCCATCAGCGTAGATGACTTAAAAGGAGGCAGCTTTACAATTACCAATGGAGGTGTTTTTGGATCTCTTTTATCAACCCCTATTCTTAACCCCCCTCAAAGTGCCATTTTAGGAATGCACTCTATTGTTAAACGTCCTGTTGTCATCGATGACGAAATTGTTATCCGTCCTATGATGTATCTAGCGCTCAGCTATGATCATCGTTTAATTGATGGCAAACAAGCTGTGCTTTTTTTAAAGCACATTAAGCAAACATTAGAAGAACCTTCTCGCTTACTTCTCGACTTATAAGGAACCTATGGATGCATTTGATCTAATTATCATAGGTGCTGGGCCTGGCGGGTATGTAGCTGCAATAAGAGCTGCTCAACTGGGATTAAAAACGGCGTGTATCGATAAACGAAAAGAATTAGGAGGAACGTGTCTACATGTAGGTTGTATCCCTTCTAAATCACTTTTATCTTCCTCTGAACTACTATGGAATATAAAAGAAATAAGCGCTGCAAATGGAATTATTATTGCTCAACCATCGATTAATTTTACGAAAATGATGACTCGTAAAACACAAATTATCCAATCTTTTAGCCAAGGAATTACAAGCTTATTTAAAAAACACAAGATTAGTTCTTATGTAGGAGAAGCTAGTTTTCTATCCTCTACTGAAGTTTTAGTTAAAAATGCAAGTCAAGCAACCCAACTACAAGCGCGATTTATTCTTATCGCTACAGGCTCAAAGCCTATTGAGCTTCCCTTTTTACCCTTTGATGAAAAACAAATTCTCTCCTCTACCGGGGCACTCTCTCTTAAAGAAATCCCTAAAGATCTACTCATAATAGGCGCAGGTGTAATTGGAGTAGAACTAGGATCTGTCTACAATAGACTAGGAACGAAAGTACAAATCATTGAATTTCTTGATCAAATTTGTACAGGATTTGATCATCAACTTATCTTGGAGCTTAAAAAAGATCTGGAAAAACAAGGCATTAACTTTTATCTCTCTTCTAAAGTCATGGGTGCAAAAATTGCGTCCAATCAAATTTCTTTACAAGTAGAACAAAAATCTTTTTCAGCGGAAAAAGTTTTGGTCGCCATTGGAAGACGGCCTTATACCCAAGGGCTTGGTCTTGAAAAGATAGGAGTAAAAATATCTCCTAAAGGATTCATTGAAACCGATGGAATCTTTCGCAGCAATATCCCAAATATTTTTGCTATTGGAGACGTCGTTGAAGGTCCTATGCTTGCACATAAAGCATCTGAAGAAGGCATTGCAGCTGTTGAAATTATGGCAGGCCATAGGCCTCAACTTAACTACATGGCTATTCCCAATGTTGTCTATACCCATCCAGAAATGGCATCAGTGGGATTAACAGAAGAAGAAGCTAAAAAATATCACCTTATACCAAAAATAGGGAGCTTTCCCTTCAAAGCCAACTCAAGGGCAAAGTGCACAGGAGAAACACAAGGATTTGTAAAGATTGTTACGGAAGAGAAAAGCAAAAGGATTATAGGGGTGCATATTATAGGAACACATGCCTCTGAGTTAATTGCAGAAGCAGCTATTGCTATACAAAAAAGTTTATGTATAAAAGACTTGATTAACACTCCTTATGCTCATCCTACTCTATCAGAGGCAATAAGAGAAGCTGCTTTAGATGTAGAAAAAAGAGCACTTCACAAATAAGCTAAGCGCTCATCTTATATACTAGTGCCGATTCAAACGGCTAGCTTAATGGGATTTAAGTCAACGACTTGAAACTTGTCGTTTATCCTACATTTCAAAATATCTGTTATTTTCGGTATCTCTTCTAAGAAGAATCCTCTAATTGCCTGAAAAAAAGTCACCGACGTTTCGTAATATCGATTGTATAGTTATTTAAATCGACATT